>NZ_JBEPAA010000123.1:0-15157 GCF_040298365.1 Kitasatospora sp. NPDC001603 | reverse complement strand
CGGACTGGTACCCGGACCTCGACGACATCGCGGCCAAGATCACCCACCGCACCAAGGCCATCGTCGTCATCAACCCCAACAACCCGACCGGCGCTCCCAGCCGACCTGGGCGGTGTGGCCCTGGATGCAGCGGTAGCTGACACCGTTCCAGGTGACCACGTCACCCGCGCTGTAGGTGGTGCCCGGCGTCCAGGTGCCGCCCGGGTTGCCCGGGTCGGTGCCGACCACCAGCGAGTACGTGGTGCTGTGGGTGGCCGAGCCGGTACCGGTCACCGTGATGGTGTAGGTGCCGGCCTGGACGCCGGAGCCGACCGAGACGTTCAGCGTCGCGGAGGAGCCGGACTGCACCGAGGACGGGCTGACCGACACGGTGACCCCGCTGGGCGCGCCCGAGGCGGTGAGGTTCACCGTCTGGGCGGAGCCGGAGGTGGTGGCGGTGGAGACCGTGGCGCTGGTGCTCCCGCCCGGGAGGGCGTTGCCGGTGGTCGGGTTCACCGCGACCGAGAAGTCGTTGGTCGGGATGGGCCCGGTGCCGACCGAGGTCTTCCACAGGGTGTACGCGACGCCGTCGGCGCTGCGGTCCAGGGCGGTGGCGTTGATGTTGCTGGTGGTGTCGCACGCCTGGTGGTAGCAGGAGTCGTACGCCCGGTTGGCGGTGCCGCCCCACTTGGTCGCCTGGGCCGGGGTCTTGACGGCGCTGGCGCCGGCCGCGTAGCCGGAGGTGGGGATGCCGCCCTGCTGGAAGGAGTAGTCGTCGGAGCGGCCCTGGCCCTCGACGTTCTCCTCGGGCTGGATGCCCAGGGAGTCCCAGTAGGCCTTCATCGGGGCGGAGGTGGCGGAGCCGATGTTGTTGATGAAGTAGCCGGCGTTGGGCGAGCCGACCATGTCGAAGTTGTAGTAGCCCTTGATGGCGCTGCGCTGGGTGGAGCCCAGCTGGTTGACGTAGTGCTGCGAGCCCTGCAGGCCCTGCTCCTCACCCGTCCACCAGGCGAACCGGACGTGCCGGGTCAGGGTGGGGTTCTGCTGGGCGAGGGTCAGCGCGTTCTCCAGCAGGACGGCGGAGCCGGAGCCGTTGTCGTTGATGCCCGGGCCGGCGGCGACGCTGTCCAGGTGGGCGCCGAACATGGTCACCTGGTCGGCCGGGCCGCCCGGCCAGTCCGCGATCAGGTTGTTGGAGCTGTAGGTGCAGGAGGTGCAGGTCTGCTCGCTGACGGTGTAGCCGGCGGCCTGCAGCTTGCCCTTGATGTAGGCGAGCGACTGGCTGTGGCCGGCCGAGCCGGCCCGGCGGTTGCCGCCGTTCTGCGAGGCGATCGTGTTCAGCTGGGCGAGGTGCGCCTGGACGTTGGCGACGCTGACGTCGGGCACGCCGGGGTTGGGGTTCCCGTTGCCGACCGTCAGCGTGTACTGCGCGCTGTGGGTGGCGGAACCGGTGCCGGTCACCGTGAGCACGTAGGTGCCGGGGGTGGCCGAGGAGGAGGCCGAGACGTTCAGCGTCGCGGAGGAGCCGGCCTGCACGGAGGACGGGCTGACCGAGGCGGTGACGCCGGCCGGGGCGCCGGAGACGGCCAGGTTGACGGCCTGGGCGGTGCCCGAGGTGACCGCGGTGCTCACCGTGGCGCTGGTGGCGGCGCCGGGCTGCACGGAGCCGGCGGTCGGGTTGACCAGCAGCGAGTAGTCGTTGGTGCCGGACGGCGTGCAGGTGGGCTCGCCGCTCTGGGCGGGGACGCTGATCGCGTCCCAGGCCGCCTTGGTGCGGGTGAACAGGCCGCAGCCGGGGTCGAGGCTCTTGGCCGCGGTGAGCGTGGTGACCCGGTACTTCTTGTAGGTCATGCCGCTGGTCTTGAGCAGCATGCCGCCGTAGAAGATCCGCCCGGCGTCCTTGATGCCGACGCCGGTCACCGAGGAGTTGTTGCAGGTCGGGCTGGTGGGCTTGCCGCCGCCCGGGTTGGAGCCCTCGGAGAGCAGGTAGAACCAGTGGTTCAGCGGGCCCGCCGCGGCGTGCACCTCGGTGCTCGGGATCGAGGAGGAGTAGCAGTTGGGGTTGTTGCCCACCAGCGAGGGGTTGTACATGTTGCGGATCGGCCCGCTGCCGACCAGGTTGATCATCTCGCCGACGGTGTAGTCCGGGTTGTCGTACGGGGACGGCTCGTTGGCGTACGCCTCGGTCAGCGCGCCGAAGATGTCGCCGGTACCCTCGCCGAGGCCGTTCTCGTTGTTGGCGCCGCCCGGCGTGTACTGGTCGATGCCGTGGCCGAACTCGTGGCCGACCACGTCGATGGAGGCGATCCACTCGTTGGCGTTGTTGTGGCCGATCGAGACGGAGGAGCCGTCCCAGTAGGCGTTGACGTCGTTCAGGCCCACCTTGACCGGCCAGCTGCCGCCGTTGCCGTTGTGGCCGTTGCGGCCCAGCCAGTCGCGGAGCATGTCCCATTCCTTCTGCGCCGCGAACATCACGTCGGCGCAGCCGGTCTCCTTGCTGGTCGGGTTGCCGGTGCCCCAGGAGTCGCTGGACTTGGAGAACACCTGGCCGGAGCTGTAGTCCGCACAGCTCAGCCCGGACCGGCTCGGGTCGCGCAGCGAGTAGGTGCTGCCCGAGGCGGTGGTGTTGATGGTGACCGGCGCCGGGCCGTTCCACTTGCTGTTGGCGGTACCGGCCTTGACGTCGTCGTAGCTGTCGATCACCTCGCCGGTGCGGGCGTCGACGAAGACGTGCAGCCGGCTCGGGGCCGCGCCGGTCCGGCCGGTGAGCACGGTCTCCCAGGCGAGCCGCCCGGTGCCGTCCTGCACCTTGACCACCAGGCGGCGGGTGTCGACGCCGTCGACGGCGGCCAGCCGGGTGCGCGCGGTCTTCTCCGCCTGGGCGGCGCTGATCGCGGCCTTGGTCGGGCCGCCGACCGGACCGGTGGCGGCGGACTGGAGGCCGCGGACCTTGCCCTGGCCGTCGGCTATGACGACGGCGTCGCCGCCGACCACCGGCAGGCCCTGGTAGGTGCGCTCGTAGGCCACGGAGTAGAGGCCGCCGAGCCACGGGGTGACGGACTGGCGCTCGTAGGTCTCGCCCGGGCCCTTGGCCAGGGCGTCCAGGCCCGCCGCGGCCGCCTGGTCGGCGGCGGAGACGGCGGCGGCCAGGGCGCTCGGCGGCGCGCTGACGGCCGGGCCGGGCTGGGCGGCGGCCTGTCCGACCGCGGTGGCGGTCAGCATGCCGGCCAGGACGGTCAGGGTGGTTCCCGCCGTCAGTAATCTGCGTTTCATTCCGAGGCTCCTCGAACGTGGGGGTGCTCGACCGCGGACGACGTGCCTGTCTGGCGCTCACCGCGGGGCCGCATCGGGGGACGGCCGTTGCGGGCGTCCGCGCTCGGGTGCCGGAACACTCACATGCCGTCATGCCCTGGTCAACGGCTGCGGCATGGCTTCCGTGCAGTTGGCAAGTTCTGTCAAGCTGCGGGTTTTGTGAAGAGGTTGAGACCAAGAGGTTGAGACCACCTCATGTACGGAGCCCGCCCGGTCCAGTACCGTCCTGTCCATCGGAAGGACCGGAACCGACTCGGGAGGGCAGCCCCGTGCACCGGAGCCACACCGACGTACCGTCCGTCGGTCCGCCGCCGGCCGACCCGCTCTGGCGCGCCTTCGGCGCCCGGCTGCGGCACTGGCGCCGCCGGGCCGGCCTCACCCAGGCGCAGCTCGGCGCCGAGATCGGCTACGACCACACCGCCGTCAGCAAGCTCGAACACGGCGCCCGCCGGACCACCCCGCGGATCGCCGAGCGGCTGGACGGTCTGCTCGGCGCCGGCGGCGAACTGCGCACCGCCTGCCTGCGGGCCGAGGAGGGGGACGCCGGGGAGTGGGACCGGCCCGCCCCGGCCACCCCGGCCGCCCCGCCGGCCCCGTCCGGACCGGCCGGCTGGGCCCGCCCGCCACTGCCGGGCGGCCCCGCCGCCCCGCCCTCGCCGCTGCCGCCGCTCGCGGCCGGCGGCCCGCCCCGCCGGCTCCCCGACTACGGGCTGCTCTGCCCGATGCACGGCGCGGCCGGCTGCGCCGTCCCCGAGGCCGCCGAACTCGCCGCCCTGCACGCCGCGTTCTGCGCCGCCGACCCGGACGCCGCGCCGCCGCTGGACGCCGACACCGCGCACGCCCTCACCGGCCTGCTCGCCGCCCACCTGCGGGCCGGCGAGGCACCCGCCGGGCCCGGCACCGCCGCCGTCGAGGAGACCCTGCGGGCGATCCTGCGCCGGCTCGGCGGCACCACCGACGCCCGGGCCCGCCAGGCGCTCGCCCGGCTCGCCGCCGAGTACGCGCACGCGGCCGGAGGGCTGCGGATGCAGCACGGCCGCAACGCCACCGCGATGGCCTGCTTCGACCGCGCGCTCACCTGGTCCGAACTGGCCGACGACCCGGCCACCCAGGTCGCCGCGCTGAGCGACATGAGCACCCTCGCCCGGCTCGACGGCGATCCGGCCGCCGCGCTCGGCTACGCCCGCGAGATCGCCCGGGCCGCGCCCGGCCGGCACTGGGCCGGCGCGATGTCCCAGATCGGCCAGGCCCGGGCGCACGCCCTGGCGGGGGACGTCCGCGCGACCGTCCGGCACATCGGCCGCGCCCGGCTGCACCTCGACCACATCGGCGAGCACGACGAGACCGACGCGCCCTGGCTCTCCATCGCCTCGATGCGGCTGCGGGTCGAGTCGGCCGCCGCCGCCGCACTGCGCGACGCCTCCGCCGCCGTCGGGGACCACCGGCTGGCGCTGCGCGCCGTGGACGCCGCCGACACCGCGCTGCGGCTGCTGGCCCCGGACCAACTGCCCTCCACCCGGCTGCTGTTCACCATCCGGATGGCCGACTGCCACCTGTGTGCCCATGACCTGCGGACCGCCGTGGAACTGCTCGCCCCGGTCCTGGACGAGGCGACCGCGCTGCCCGCCCTCGCCCGCCACGAACTGCGCGGGCTGCGCATCCGGCTGGGCGCCCACGGGCTGGCGGTATCTTGACGAAGGCGGGCGATCACGCCGCTCGTGGGCGCCGGCCCCGCCGGGCGAGGATCGGACCACCGCCGAACAGGGCGGGCCCCGGTACGAGTGCGAGGAGCACCCCGATGACCGCCAGCGCCGTTCTCACCGTCCCCGCCGCCGACCCGGCCGTCGCCGCCGCGCACTTCCTCGGCCGGCTCTCCTTCGAGGCCGACGTCTCGGACGTGCACGCCGACCTGACCGCCGGCGTCCCCGGTGTGGTGGTGGTCGACTCCCGTAGCGAGGCGGCCTGGGCACAGGGCCGGATCCCCGGCGCGGTGCACATCCCCACCGCCCGGATCGCCGAACTCGCGCCGCTGCTGATCGACCCCTCGGCCACGGTCGTCACCTACTGCTGGGGTCCGGGCTGCAACGGCGCCACCCGGGCGGCCCTCGCGTTCGCCCGGCTCGGCCACCCGGTCAAGGAGATGCTCGGCGGCTTCGAGTACTGGGTCCGCGAGGGCTTCGCCTACGACACCGACCACGGCAGCGAGCAGCGGCCGGTGGACGACCTGACCGCCCCGCGCTCCGGGATCTCCTGCGCCTGCTGAGGCCGGTGCGCCCGGCGCCGGGCCGGTCGGCCGGCAGGCGGGTCGCAGAGGCGTTCCACGGGTCAATGTGGCGGCCGTGTTTCGCTCCTGTGGCGTGCGGTTTTCGGAATGCCCCGAGGCCGCCGAATCCCCGGTCCGGCCGTTGAGAGATCGTCCCGGCGTTCCTAGAATCGGGCGGCGGAGAACGTCGGCCGCGGGCCCCGGCCGGCAGTCCCGTCACCGGGGCGCACTCCGCTGACGCGACGTCAGGTCACCGGTGCGGTCGAGGTCCGGGCGCCGGACCCCCGCCCCGACTTCCCTGCCGAGGAGACCGCATGGCCGCCGACCTGTCCCCGACCGACGCCGAGCAGATCCGCCAGCTGCTCGCCCGCTTCCCGCACGCCTTCGACAATGCCGACACCAGGGCGCTGGGTGAGGTCTTCACCGCTGACGGAGTGCTCGAACTCGCCCGCACCGGAGCGGTGTTCAGCGGACTGGAGAAGATCGGGGTGTTCAGCCGCGACCTCGGCAGCCGGTCCCCCGACCAGCACACCCTGGACAGCGTGCTCACCGTCGAGCCGGACGGCACCGTCCGGGGCCACAGCCGCTACCTGGCGATCCAGTTCGACGGGACGGTCCACAACGGGGACTGGTTCGACGTCTACGTCCGCACCGGGGACGGCTGGCGGATCGCCCACCGCCGCTCCGTCCCCCGCTACCCGCTGCGCGCCGGTGAGGCGTAGCGGGGGACGGGCGGGCGGCGTCAGTGCGGGAGCTCGACCGAGAGGTGCGGGCCCAGCGCCCGCAGGAAGTCCGCCGCGTCGAACATCGCGCCGGCCGAGGCGACCCCGGTGGTGCGGCTCCGGCCGGTCAGCAGGCGCTCGACGGCCTCCACCGCCAGCGGGGCGGTGATCGCGTAGATGTCCCGGCCGCGGGCGGTGGCCCGGCGCCCGACCCCGCCGGACTCGATCAGGACGTCGACGACGAAGCTCTGGTCCGACCGGCCCAGGTCGTCGACCGCCTCCGGGGCCGGGGTGTCCGGGCCGGCGAGGTCACCCGCGGCCTCGACGGTCATGTAGGTGCGGACCTCCGGCACGGCCAGGTGGCTGGGTACCGTGACGACGTCGGCCATGGTGAACTCCCCGAGCACCGCGCGGGCACCCAGCGGCGCGGGGAAGGTCCACTGCTGCTCGGACGGCGCGTCGTCGTGGTACCGCAGCGCGCCGTCCGCGAACCTCACCCGGCGGCCCGCGCGGCGCTCGTGGGACACCCGGCCGGCCTCCCGGGTGCCCGGCGTGGGGTGCCAGCTGTCCAGCCCGTACGCGACGTGCACGAGGTCCGCCGAGGTCCACTCGCCCATCGCGGCGGTGACCAGCAGGTCGCCCAGGCCGCCGTAGAAGGCCATCGCCGGGACGACCGGGGTGCCGGCCTCCCGGGCCGCGTCCGCGTGGTCGGCGAAGGTCGCGGCGTTCGCCTCGATCTCCGCCGCGACGTCGACGTAGGGGATCCCCGCGCGGATCGCGGCCTCGACGACCGGGCCGCCGGTCACCGCGAACGGTCCGGCGCAGTTGACGACCGCCGCCGCCCCGGCGAGGGCGCGGTCCAGCGAGGCCGGGTCGTCCACGGTGGCCGGCCGGACCTCGGCACCGGGCCACTCGGCCGCCAGCGCCTCCAACTGGGCCGCGTTGCGACCGGAGAGGACGGGGGCGAAGCCACGCCGTCGCAACTCGGCCACCATGAAGCGACCGGTGTGCCCCGTCGCGCCGTAGACCACCACCGCAGCCGTCGTACCCATCGCTGTTCCCCGTTCTCGTCGTCTTGCCGACCCTCAGTCTGGTCGCCGGCGGGGCCCGGGTGTGATGGTCCGGAACGACAACACCCGTACACTTTCGGACATGCCCACTGTCGCGCTGCCGACCACCGGAAACCTGCTGCACTTCGAACTGGGGGTGGCCTACGAGATCTTCGGCAATCCTCCGCGCGAGGCCGTGGACGGCTGGTACGACGTGGTGCTCTGCGGGCCCGGGCCGGTACGGGTCGGCCCGTTCGTCGTCGAGCCGGACCACGGGCTGGACCGCCTGGTGGACGCCGACACCGTGATCGTGCCCGCCTGGGCCGACGTCGACGAGCCGCCGCCCCCGGAGCTGGTCGAGGCGGTGCGCGCCGCGCACCGGGCCGGCGCCCGGGTGGCCTCGCTCTGCACCGGCGCGTTCGTGCTCGGCGCGGCGGGCCTGCTGGACGGCCGGCGGGCCACCACCCACTGGGCCCGCACCGCGGAGCTGAGCGCCCGCCACCCGCTGGCCGTGGTCGACCCGGACGTGCTCTACACGGACAACGGCAGCGTGCTCACCTCCGCGGGCAAGGCGGCGGCCGTGGACCTCTGCCTGCACCTGATCCACCTCGACCACGGCGCCGGGATCGCCAACTCGGTCGCCCGTCGCCTGGTCATGCCGCCGCACCGCACGGGCGGTCAGGCCCAGTTCGTGGCCACGCCGGTGCAGGCGACGGGCGACCACCCGCTGACCCAGGTGCTCGCCTGGGCGCAGCAGCGGCTGGACCGGCCGCTGACCGTGACCGACCTGGCGCGGCGGGCGAACACCAGCCCGCGCAACCTCGGCCGGCAGTTCCGGTCGGTGCTCGGGCAGACACCGCTCCAGTGGCTGCTGAACCAGCGGGTCCGCCGGGCCCAGGAGTTGCTGGAGGCCACCGACGAGAGCGTCGAGGCGGTGGCCGTCGCCACCGGGATGGGGACGGCCACCACGCTGCGGCGCCAGTTCAAGCGGATCGTCGGCGTCCCGCCCAACAGCTACCGGGAGGCGTTCCGCAGCGCGAGGGCCGGCTGACCGGTCGGCGCCCGCCACCGGCCCGGGGGACGGCCGGGCTCACCGCCCCGGGGCCCGCGGACCCGCCGCGGCGGCGGTCGGTCCGCCCGGGGCCGGGGACTGGTCCGCCGCGCGGGTGACGGTGCAGCGCAGGCCGCGGAAGGTGGAGGAGCCCATCTCGGCGTTCTCGTCCTCGTTGGTGGTCAGCAGGTTGACGTTGGCCTCCCGCCAGCCGCCGTCGGCGCCGCGCTCCGGGTACCACCAGGCGGCGGGGGCCATCACCACCTCGGGGGCGATCCGGTCGGTGAGCAGGACGCGCAGCCGGATGCGGCCGGTGCGGGTGGCGAGTTCCGCCCACTCGCCGTCGGCGAGGCCCTCGCGGGCGGCGGCCTCGGGGTGCATCTCCAGCCGGGGCTCGGGCTCCTTGGAGCGCAGCGAGGGCAGGTCGCGGAACTCGGAGTTGAAGTAGAACGCCGAGTGCGCCGAGGTGAGCAGGTAGGGGCCGTCCTCCGGCCTGCCGACCGGCGGACCGGGGGTGGGCAGCGGCGGGTAGCCGAAGGCGCGCAGGGCGTCGCAGCGCAGCCCGACCTTGCCGCTGCGGGTGCCGAAGCCGCGGCTGCGGTACTTGTGGTACTCCAGCGGGGTCGCCCGGTAGTGGAGTTCGGCCAGCTGCCGCCAGTCCATGCCGATCGGCTCCAGCCGGGTGTCCAGGGAGTCCGCGGCGTCCGGCCAGAAGTCGGCGGACAGGCCCAGCCGGTGGGCCAGTTCGGTGAGGATCCACTCGTCGGAGCGGGTGTCGCCGACCGTGGCGAAGGCCCGGCGGGCCGCGACGTAGTGGGCGTGCTCGACGATCTGGTCCCGCTCCAGCCAGCCGCCGACCGGGAGGACGACGTCGGCCATGGCGGCGGTCGGTGTGAGCCGCAGGTCGGCGACAGCGAGGAAGTCCAGCCGCTCCAGGGCCCGCCGGACGCGGTCCGAGTCGGCGTAGTTGAGCAGCAGGTTGCTGCCGTGCACCAGCATGGTGGTCACCGGGTGCGGGGCGCCGGGTTCGAGCACGGCGTCCCAGACGGAGCCGGGGTGGGCCCAGCCGGACATCGCCAGGATGCGGTGCCGGTCGCCGCCGAGGCGCTTGGCGGCCTGCTCGGGCGCCAGCAGCTCGGCGCGCGGGAAGGACCGGCGGCCGTCGATGCCGGGCGGGTCCCACAGGACGTCGCCGCCGGGCCGGTCCAGGTTGCCGCAGATCGCCGAGAGCAGCAGGACCGCCCGGCAGGTGTGGAAGGAGTCGCGGTGCTGCTGGGGCCCGGTGCCGAGTTCGATCGCGGCGCTCGGCGCGGCCGCGTAGGCGAGGGCGGCCGATCTGATCAGGTCGGCCGGCACGCCGGTCCGCTCGGCGACCGACTCCGGCGTCCAGTCGGCGACGTGGGCGGCGAGGTCCTCGAAGCCGACCGTGTACTTCTCGACGAAGGCGTGGTCGTAGGCGTCCGCCTCGATCACGGTGTGGATCATCGCCAGCGCCAGCGCCGCGTCCCCGCCCGGGCGGACCTGGAGGAACTGCTCGGCGCGGGCGGCCAGCGAGGTCCGCCGGGGGTCGATCACGATCATCCGGGAGCCGTCCCGGACGGAGGCGAGCAGCCGGGTGCCGATCACCCCGTCGCCGTGGGTGAGCGCCTTGTTGGAGCCCCAGACCAGGACCAGGTCGGGCCGGCCCTCGTAGTCGCAGAAGGTGAAGCCGCCCGCGGTGAGGATGCCGGCCATCACCCTCGGGTAGAAGCAGACGTGCGCCGGGCCGAGCACATTGGGCGTGCCGAAGCTGTTGGCGAACCGGAAGAGCCACTCCTGGTAGTTGCGGTCGGTGCCCTGGGCCAGCACCACCGCCTCCGGGCCGTGCTCGATCCGGGCCCGGTCGAGCGCGACGGCCGTCCGCTCCAGCGCCTCGTCCCAGCCGATCGGGCGGAACTCGCCGCTGCCGCGCGGCCCGGTGCGCAGCAGCGGCGTGGTCAGCCGGTCGGGGTGGTTGAGGTGCTCCAGCGAGGCGCGGCCCTTGGCGCAGAGGAACCCGTGGTTGTTCGGGTTCTCCGGGTCGCCCTCGATGGCGGTCAGCCGCCCCTGGTCGACGGTCACGACGGCGCCGCAGCCGCCGTGGCACATCCGGCAGATCGTCCGGTGCCGGCCGTCCTCGGCGAGCACCTGGACGACCGGGAGCGGCCGGCGGTGCCGGTCGGCGGGACTGTGCGTGGTCATGGGGGCCTCCGGGCGGTGTGCGGTGGCGGCCGGGCGCGGCGCGGGCGGTCAGCCGCGCGGTCGGCGCCCGCCGAGTTCGGCGTGCTCCTGCAGGAGGCTCCGGCAGGTGTCGTCGTCGATCGGCCGGATCGCCTCGCGCAGGGTGAGCCCGGAGACCCGGGGCAGGCGGGCGCGCAGCCAGTCGGCGATCTCCTCGGGGTGGTGCTTGGCGCCCTCGCGCAGGGCCCAGCCCAGCGCCTTGCGCACGAAGAACCGGGAGTCGGTCAGCAGCGGGTCGGCGAGTTCGCCGAAGGCGGCGAAGTAGTGCGGGAACTCGCCCCGGTCGCGCAGGGCCAGCAGGTAGGACAGGATGCCGCCGCGCCGTACCCACTGGTGGTCGTCCCGGCTCCAGCGCAGGAAGTCCTCGGCGGTCTCCGGCAGCCGCAGCAGCAGGGCGCCGGCGCCCTTGGGGGCGATCAGGTCGACGTGCGCCCAGGTCTCGCACTCGCGCAGCAGCTGTTCCAGGTAGCCGGTGTCCTCGCGGACCAGCAGGTCGGAGCGGCTCTCCAGGAGCAGCGCGGCGCAGGAGCGCGATTCGTGGACGGGCGGGGCCCAGAGCTCCTCGGTGAGCTCCAGCAGGGTGTCCCGGTCGAGCCCGGGGTGGCGGCGGACGAAGTTGCGCACCACGGTGCGCATGGCGGGCAGCGGTACGCCGATGTGCTCCAGCCGGCTCTTCAGGTAGGCCTTCTCGCCGTCGGCCCGGCCGGGCACGGCGCTGTCCTCCAGCTCGGACCTGAGCCGGTCGGCCAGGACGGGGGCGGGCGGGGTGTCGAAGGTCTGGGGGGTCTTGCGGGTCACCGAGGATGCTCCGGTCGGACGGGGCCGGACGGGCCGGGGGCGGCGCCCCGGCCCGTCCGAACGCTGATCGTTCTCTGAGGTGTTGACGTTACGTCAGTCGGCGTCGTGGTACGGGTAGCGGAGCTCGCCGGCCCACAGGTACTCGGAGGCGGGGCGGCCGCTGCGGCCCTCGGTGTAGCGGAACACGTCCTGCCAGATCGCGCTGACCTTGTCGTTGCGGTACGCGATGCTGGGGCCCTGCTGGTCGTACCAGCGGACGATCTCCAGGAAGAACGGGCCGGTGGCGTCCTCGCCGAAGTAGACGACGGCGCGGTCGCCGGTGGTCAGCTTCTCGTCGCGCAGGGTCGGCCAGTCACGGGCCATCAGCTCGTGGAACTCGGCGACCTTGTCCGGGCGGACGAGGTAGTGGGCGAGCCCGGTGTAGGCGTCCTCCTCGGGGAGGTCGGGCTCGTCCTGGAAGTAGCCCATCCGGTGCACGATCGGGTAGTCGACCGGCGGCCGGCCCTCGCGGGCCTCGGTGATCGCCGCCATCTCCTGCCAGATCGCGTTGACGTCCGGGGTGTTGAAGGCGCGGCTGACCGCGTTCTCGTCGACCCAGGTGACGATCTCGAAGAAGACCGGACCGTGCTCGCTCTCGCTGTGGTAGACGGTGGCGGGCTCGTCGGTGACCAGGCCGTGCGCCTTCAGGGTGGGCCAGTGCCGGGCGATGATGTCACGGGCCTGCTCGGCGCAGCCGGGCTTGACCATGTACGTCGCCATCATGTGCGTGGACAGCACCACGGGGGACTGGGACATCGGATGACTCCTCGGTCTGTTCGTTCCGCCGGTGCGGACCGGTCGGATGCGGTTCGGGTCGGTAGGTGGTGGGTGGATGGTGGACGGGGGACGTCGGTCGGTGGCGCGGGGCCACCGGTCCGGTGGCCTCAGGCCTTCTCGGCCGCCGCCGGGGCGCTGCCCGTGGCCCTGGCGGCGGGCGGTCGTGGAGCTCCGAAGGCCGGTGCCGGGACGTCCCGGATGAGGAGCAGGGCGGCCACCCAGCCGACGGCCAGCAGGCCCACCGGCAGGAGCAGTCCGCTGTGCATGGCGCTGGTGAAGGCCTCGGCGAAGGCGCCCTGGACCTTGGCCGCCTGCGCCGGGTCGGCCCCGGCCAGGGCGGGCGGCGGACCGCCGCTGCCGATCTTCAGGGCGCCGTCGGTGAGCGGGGCGAACGCCCGTTTGAAGCCCTCCCGGGCCTCCGGCGGCAGTGCGAGCGCCTGCTCGTTCACCCAGCCGCGCAGGCCGCTGGAGAGCCGCAGCGACAGGATCGCGCCGATCGCCGCGCTGGCCAGCAGGCCGCCGATCTCCTGGGCGGTGTTGACCAGTCCGGAGGCCACCCCGGCCTGCGGCGGCGGGACCTGGCGCATGCCGACGCTGAACAGCGGCGAGAACACCAGGCCCATGCCGAGGCCGGCCAGCACGAACGGGCCGATCAGCTGGAGCGTGCTGGTGTCCGTCCCGGTGACCAGGATGAACGAGCCCAGCCCGGCGGTGAAGCAGGCCAGCCCGGTCAGGATGACGGCCTTGCCCGAGCCGCGGTCGGAGAGCTTGCCGCCGACCCCGGCGACCAGCGCCGAGGTGAGCGGCATCGCGGCGATGGTGAAGCCGGCCCGCAGCGGGGACATCCCGAGCACGGTCTGGAGGTAGAGCGAGATCGGCAGGAAGGCGCCGAGCATCGAGAAGCCCATGATCGCCGCGATGATGTTGGCGGAGGCGAAGTTGCGCAGTCGCAGCAGGTCGAAGGGGAGCAGCGGGCCGGACCGCTGGTGCCTGCGCTGGTCCAGGACGAAGTACGTCAGGACCAGGAGCCCCGCCGCGATCGCCGCCCAGGCGGTGGCGTTCCACTCCAGGCGTTCGCCCTCGATCAGGCCGAAGGCCAGCGCGGTGAGGCCGAGGACGAGCAGGGCGGTGGGCAGCACGGCGAGCGGCTGGCGTTTGCCCGGCCGGTAGTCGTGGACGTGCCGCAGCACCAGGTAGGCGGTGGCGATGCCGATCGGCAGGTTGAGGTAGAAGATCCACCGCCAGTCCAGGTAGCTGACGATGACCCCGCCCAGGGTCGGCCCGGTGAGCACCGCGAGCCCGGAGAGCGCGCCGGTGAACCCGAACGCCGCGCCCCATTTGGAGGGCGGGAAGACCATGGTGACGATCGGCAGGATCTGCGGGGCGAGCATGGCCCCGCCGATGCCCTGGACGGCCCGGGCCGCGATCAGCACGCCCGCGTTGGGGGCGACCCCGCACACGCAGGAGGCGACCACGAACACCGCCAGGCCGTACAGGTAGACCCGTCGGGGCCCGAACAGGTCGCCGAGCCGGCCGGCGACGATGAGCAGGGTGGCGTAGCCGAGGATGTAGGCGCTGAACACCCACAGGCCCTCGTCCAGCGAGGCGTGTACTCCGGTCATCACATGGGGCAGCGCGATATTGACGATCGTCATATCGAGCAGCGTCATGAAGAAGCCCATACTGAGCACGCCGAGGATGAGCCAGGGACTTTTGTCCCGGCTTTGCGGGGTGGGCATAGGTGGCTCATTTCTTGGAGCGCCGGAAGCCGTCGGACGAAGCGGGCATCGGGCTCCGGAAACGGGGAAGCACGGAATGTCCGCCGGTCTCGGTCAGGCCGGCGCGAAACGGATCGCGAGGGGTGGTCGCGGCGGTGCGCCGCGAGGGTGGCGGTCGCGCCGCACGGGCGCGCCGGCGGGCGGCGGGGGCCGCCCCGGAGTCAGTCGGCGCGGCGCAGGACCACCGCGTTGGCGTCCAGCTGGAGGACGTCGGTGTGGAGCTGGAAGGGCATCAACGGGCCGGTGCTGAACCGGTCCGAGGGGAAGTGCCGGGCGAGCGAGGCGGCGTCCACCGGCTTGAAGGGGAACATCTCCTGCCGGCTCCCGCGCAGGTAGAGCAGGCCGCCGGGGGCCAGCAGCCGGGCCACCTCGGCCGCGTAGCGGTCGCGGTCGTCCGGGCCGAGGTGGTGGAAGCAGCCGCGGTCGACCAGCAGGTCGAACTCCTCGTCCGGCAGGTCGAGTCCGCGGACGTCGCCGACCGACAGCTCGATGTCCAGGCCCAGTTCGGCGGCGCGCGCGACGGCCATGCCGACGGCCTCGCCGCTGATGTCGACGCCGGTCGCGCGGTACCCGGCCCGGGCCAGCGCGACGGTGTCCCAGCCGGTGCCGCAGCCGAGGTCCAGGGCCCGGGCGCCGGGCGCGGGCGGGGTGGCGGCGAGGAAGCCGACCAGGTCGGGGGAGGGGGCGCTGAGCTCCCAGTACTGGTGGTGATCACCGGCCTTGTAGGCCCGGTCCCAGTTCATCGTGGTCGTCATGGTCATGGTCGTTGACCCCTTCCGGAGGCGCGCCGGACCGCACCGTACGGCCGGCGGGGCACGCCGGCGGCGGGCGTGCGCGGGGGGAGGTGGCTGCCGCCCACGGCGCCGGCCGAGGAGGCCGCGGTGGCGTACCAGCCGATCACCTCGGGGTGCCCGGGCGTGAGCACGGGCGAGCCCCGGTAGACCTCGTAGCGCGGCCAGTTGGCCCGCAGCGGGAGGTCGGCGGCCGGTGTGACGTGCCGGTGGCGGACGGGGGGGGGGGCGGGGGGCGGACCCCCCCCCCCCCGCCCCGGCCCGGCGCCCGGGGGGGGGGGGGGGGGGGGGCGCGGGGGGTGCCGGCCCGGGGGGCGGCGGGGCCGCCCCCCGCCCCCC
>NZ_JBEPAA010000122.1:0-15441 GCF_040298365.1 Kitasatospora sp. NPDC001603 | reverse complement strand
AACGTCCCCGGCGACGACATCACCGTCACCCCGCCCACCACACCCAACGCACACTCACCACCGCGCAACGCCTGCACCGCCAGGTGCAACGCCACCAGCGACGAGGAACAGGCGGTGTCCACGGTCAGCGCCGGACCGGTGAAGCCGAAGGCGTACGCGATCCGGCCGGACATGACGCTCGGCGAACCACCGGTCAGCAGGAAGCCGTTCAGGTGCTCGGGGGCCGCGTGCCGCCGGGGTCCGTACTCCTCGGCACTGGCGCCGACGTAGACGGCGGTCGCGCTGCCGCGCAGGGTATGCGGGTCGATGCCGGCGTGCTCGAAGGCCTCCCACGCCGTCTCCAGCAGCAGCCGCTGCTGCGGGTCCATGGCCAGCGCCTCCCGCGGCGAGATGCCGAAGAAGTCCGCGTCGAAGTCGGCGGCGCCGTCCAGGAATCCGCCGTGCCGGACCGGTCCGGGCGCCCAGCCCCGGTCGGCCGGGAAGCCGCTGATGACGTCGCGCTCGCCGGCGACCACGTCCCACAGGTCGGCCGGGGAGGAGACTCCGCCGGGGAAGCGGCAGCCGATGCCGACGATCACCACCGGGTCGTCCTCCGCCACCGGCCGGACGGTGACCGGGGCCGCCGGGTCGGGGGCGGCGTCGAACAGCGAGCGGTGCACGTGCGCGGCCAGCCGGCGCGGGGTGGGGTGGTCGAACACCAGGCCCGTACGCAGCGGGAGTCCGGTCTCGGCGACCAGGGCGTCGCGCAGTTCGACCGAGGTCACCGAGGTGAGGCCGAGGTCGCGGAAGGCGCTGTCGACGTCGACACCGGCCGCGTCGGTGCCGAGGACCCGGGCGAGGGCACGGGTGACCAGGTCGGTGGCGGCGGCGTCGGGGTCGGGCGCGTCGGCCAGCCGCTGCCGCAGCGCTTCGGCGCGGGAGGGCTCGTGCACCGGGTCGTCGCCGCGCGGGATGCCGAGCCAGTGCCGGTCCCGCTGGAAGGCGTAGCCGGGCAGGGTGATCCGGCGGGCGCCGGTGCCCTCGAACAGGCGCGGCCAGTCGACGCCGACGCCGTGCTCGAAGAGCCGGCCGAGGGAGTTCAGCAGCCGCGGCGGTTCGGCCTGGCCGCTCCGGAGCGCGGGCAGGGCGAGGGCCTCGGGCCGGGTGTCGCCGATCGCGCCGGTGAGCGCGGCGTCGGGGCCGATCTCCAGGAAGGCGGTGGCGGCGCAGCCGCGGACCGCGTCCGCGAACCGCACCGGCTGCCGCACGTTGCGGACCCAGTGGTCCGGCGAGGCCGCCTCGGCCGCCGTGAGCGGGGCGCCGGTGACGGTGGAGACCATCGGGACGCGCGGCGGGCGGAAGGTGAGCCCGGCCACCACCTGGCGGAAGTCCGGGAGCATCGGGTCCATCAGGGGCGAGTGGAAGGCGTGGCTGACGGCGAGCCGCTTGACCCGCCGCCCCCGGGCGCGCAGTTGCTCCGCCACCTCGGCCACCACGGTGTCGACGCCGGACAGCACGACCGATTCCGGGCCGTTGACGGCGGCGATGTCGGCGGCGCCGGTCCGGTCGCCGAGCAGGGCACGGACCTCGTCCTCGGCGGCCTCGACGGCGACCATGGCCGCGCCCTCGGCGGGCAGCGCCTGCATCAGCGTGGCGCGGGCCGCCACCAGGGCGCAGGCGTCGGGCAGGTCGAGCACCCCGGCCACGTGGGCGGCCGCGATCTCACCGACGGAGTGGCCGACGACGACGTCCGGCCGGACGCCCCAGGAGGCCAGCAGCGCGGCCAGCGCGACCTCGACGGCGAACAGCGCGGGCTGGGTCCGGCCGGTGCGGTCGAGGCCCTCGCCGGTGTCGATCGTCTCCGCGAGCGAGCCGCCGAGCAGGGCGTCCAGCCGGGCGCATACCTCGTCGAAGGCCCGGGCGAACTCCGGGTAGGCGGCGCGGAGTTCGCGCCCCATGCCGATGCGCTGGGCGCCCTGGCCGGTGAAGACCAGGGCGAGCCTCGGCTCGTCCGCCACCGCGCCGGTCCCGGCGAGGCCGTCCAGACCGGCGAGCAGGTCGGCCGGGCCGGCGCCGACCACCACGGCGCGGTGGGCGAACACCGGGCGGGTGGTGGCCAGCGAGTGGCCGACGTCCACCGGGTCCGCGGCGGCCAGTGCGGTGAGCTTCCCCGCCTGGGCGCGCAGCGCCGCCGGGGTGTGGCCGCTCACCACCCACGGCACGGCCGGCATCGGGGTGGCGGCGGGGCGCTCGGGCCGGGCCGGGGCCTCGGTCAGGACCAGGTGGCAGTTGGTGCCGCCCATCCCGAACGAGCTGACCCCGGCCACCAGCGGCCGGTCGGGTCGGGGCCACGGACGCAGCTCGCGCGCGACCTCCAGGTGGAGTTCGGCGAGCGGGATGCCGGGGTGCGGGGTCTCGTGGTGCAGGGTGGCCGGGATGGCGCGGTGGTGGACCGCGAGCACCGCCTTGACCAGGCCGGCGATCCCGGCGGCGCCTTCGAGGTGCCCGATGTTGGTCTTGACGGAGCCGACCAGCAGCGGAGCCTCGGCGGCGCGCGGGGCGGCGAGTTCGGCGCCGAGCGCGGCCGCCTCGACCGGGTCGCCCACCGGGGTCCCGGTGCCGTGCAGTTCGACGTACTGGAGGTCGGCGGGGGTGACCCCGGCGGCCCGGTGCGCCGCGGCGAGCACGGCGCGCTGGGCGTCGACGCTCGGGGTGGCGAGGCTCTCCTCGCCGCCGTGGTTGACGGCGCTGCCGAGGATGGTGGCCAGCACGGTGTCGCCGTCGGCGATCGCCGCGGCCAGCGGCTTGAGCAGGACGGCGGCGGCGCCCTCGCCGCGCACGAACCCGTTGGCGCGGGCGTCGAAGGTGCGGCAGACGCCGTCGGGCGACAGACCGCCCCAGGCGGCGAGCAGCGCCTCGTTGTCGGGACCGAGCAGCAGGTTGACGCCGGCGGCGACGGCCAGTTCGGACTCGCCGCGGCGCAGGCTCTCGCAGGCCAGGTGCACGGCGACCAGGGAGGAGGACTGTCCGGTGTCGACGACCAGGCTGGGGCCGCCCGCGCCGAGGACGTGGGAGAGCCGGTTGGCGATGACGCTGCGGTGCACCCCGGTGGCGGTGTGCCGGCCGAAGGTGTCGGGGCCGGCCCGGCGGCTCAACTCGCCGTACTCGTCCCAGATCGCACCGACGAAGACGCCGAGGCGGCCGGTGTCCGCGGGGCGGATCCCGGCGTTCTCCAGGGCCTCCCAGCCGACTTCGAGCACCAGCCGCTGCTGCGGGTCGGTGGCGTCGGCCTCCGACGGGGTCATGCCGAAGAACGCGGCGTCGAAGCGGTCGACGCCGTCGAGGTAGCTGCCCCGGGCCCGGCCGGGGCGCCCGGCGGGGGCGGCGGCGACCGCGTCGGTGCCGGTGCTCAGCAGCTGCCAGAACTCCTCGCCGCCCTGCGCACCGCCGAAGCGGCAGGACATGCCGATGACGGCTATCGCGCCGTCCGTCGCTTCGATCTCACCCACGGAGCCACTCATGCTTCCGGTTCTCCCACCGTCGATATGTTCGGGACAATGGCCGCACAGACGATCAGATACCGATGCTAGGCGTGAGAACCGTTCGGGCACTCCCCTGTCAAACCCCTACCGGAGGGGTCCCCCTTACCCCTTTTCGCATATCTCCGGGGTGCGCCGGGAGTTCCGCTCCGACCTGCGGAAAGGACGCCGGCGAAGGGCCGGGAACGACGAATGCGCCCGGTCCGTGGAACGGACCGGGCGCATGCGTCGTAGGGGTGACCGGCGTCGGTGGTCACGGCCGCCGCCGTGACCACCGCACCGGGGGGGACTACGGGACCAGGACGGCCTTGCCGAGGGTGGTGCGCTCCTCGAACGCGCGGTGCGCGGCGGCGGCCTCGGCCAGCGGGAACACCTGGCCGACGACCGGCTTCAGCGAGCCGGCCGCGGCGAGGTCGAAGGCCGTCTGGCGCAGCCGGGCCCCGTACTCGGGCTGCAGGAAGACCCGCGGGCCGAAGCCGGAGACCGAGACGCCGCGGACGTACAGCATCTCGGGGTCGAACTGCGGGGCGGTGCCGCCGGCGGTGCCGTAGACGACCAGCCGGCCGAAGCCCATCGCCAGCAGGTCGAACGAGGCCTTGGAGATCTCGCCGCCGACCCCGTCGAAGGCGACCTGGACGCCGCCGGGGGCGAGGTCGCGGACGCGCTGCTCCCAGCCCTCCTCGGTGTAGTCGAGGACGTGGTCCGCCCCGAGCTCCCGGGCCAGGGTGAGCTTCTTCTCGCCGCGGGCCAGCGCGATCACCTCGGCGCCGGCGTTCTTCGCCAGCTGGACCAGCAGGCTGCCGACACCGCCGGCGGCGGACTGGACCAGCACGACGTCCTTGGGCTGGATCGCGGCGACCTCGGCCACGCCGACGGCGACCACGCCCTGGCCGAAGAGCGCCAGCGCCTCGTGCTCCCCCAGCCCGTCGGGGATCGCCTGGACGGCGCCGGCGGGCAGGACGGCCAGCTCGGAGTAGCCACCGGCGGTCGGGGCGGCGCCGACGACCTTCCGGCCGACCCACTCGTCACCGACACCGGCGCCGACCCGCACGACCGTGCCCGCGACCTCGAAGCCGGGGGCGTACGGCAGCGGCGGGTCCGGGAACCAGGCGAACTGCTGCATCAGGCCGGACCGGATCTGGGTCTCGGCGTAGCTGATCCCGGCCGCGCTCACCCGGACCAGCAGCTGGCCCTCGCCCGGCTCCGGGTCCGGGACCTCGTCGACCTTGAGGACCTCGGGCGAACCGTACTCGTGGAACCGAACAGAACGCATGGGTGCGTCTCCTTGACTCAGCTGCCGTGAACTTCACCATAAGCGGACCGGCGGTCCGCTTGGTTGCGATAGCGTAGCCCCGGATCACCGCTGGATGTCAAGGGAGCTCATGTGGCCGTCAGGGAGCGCGCGGACGCCGCGCACAACCGGCGCAAGATCCTGGCCACGGCCCAGCAGCTGTTCCGGGACGGCGGCGTCGAGCACGTCTCGATGGAGGAGATCGCCGAGGCGGCCGGGGTCGGCAAGGGCACCCTGTTCCGGCGCTTCGGGAACCGCGAGGGCCTCATCGGCGCCCTGTTCGACCAGCTCACGGAGGACTGGCAGGACGGCGCGCTCGACCGGCTGGCCGACCCGGAGGTGCCCGCCCGGGAGCGCGTGCTGCGCTTCGTCGGCGAGCTCTTCGACGAGGTCGTGGTGCCCGGCGGCCCACTGCTGCGCGCCCTGGAGAACGCCTCCCGCTCGCACGCCAACGTGGGCCGGTACCTGCTCTGGCACGACGCCCTCGCCCGGGCGATCGCCGAGGCGCGGCCGGGCGTGGACGCCGGGTTCATGGCCCACGCCGTCCTGGGCGTGCCGCGCGCGGAGTTCGTCGACCTGCTGGTCGGCACCGGGATGACCATGGACGCCGTCCGCGCCGGGGTGCTGGCGCTCACCGACTCGGTGCTCACCGCCCCCGGCTGAGCCCACCGGCCGGGCCGCCGGGCCGGCGTTCCCGCCCGCGTCACCAGGCCGGCGGGAACGCGTCCACCACCTGGCCGGAGACGTGCGAGGACTCGGCGGAGAGCAGGAAGCGGGCGAGCGGCAGGTTGTCCCGCACCGCCGGCAGCGCGGGGTACGGGGTCTCCCGCCCCAGGGCGTCCGCCTTGCGGGTGAGGAAGTCGCGGGAGAGCGTCGTCTCCGCGACGATGCCCAGCGCGTTGGCCCGCACGCCCGACCCGGTGAGCTCCTTGGCGAGCGTGCGCACGTAGTGCTCCAGCGCCGCCTTGGCCGAGGCGTACGCGCCGAGCATGTCGACCGGCACCCGGGCGCTGTGCGAGCCGAGGGCCAGCACGCTGCCCCGCCCGGCCGCGCGCATCGGCGGCACCGCGTACCGCAGACAGCGGACGAAACCGAAGAACGTGGCGTCGAAGACCCGGTTCAGCTCGTCGGCGCCGACCTCCCAGCCGTACCCGACCGCCGAGGCGTCGCCCGCGCTGTAGACCAGGCCGTACGGGGCCGGCGAGACCTCCGCCACCTGGGCGAAGAACGCCGCGACGCTCTCCTCGTCGGTCACGTCGACCTGCCGGTACAGCACGCCGCCACCGGACGGGCGGGCGCTGCGGGCGCCCGCGATCACCGTCCGGCCGGCGCCGGCGAGGTCCTCGGCCAGCGCGGCGCCGAAGCCGCTGCTCGCCCCGACTATGACGACTGCGGACTCTTCCACGTCAGACTCCCGGGCTGCGGTGGTGGTACCCCTGCGGCCATTTCCGTCGAACACGGCCGATCGCTATTCTGCCCACCGCTCCCGTTCCTTTCCGCGGGAAATAGGCCCGGTAGGGGTTGTTTAGGGGCTGCCAGTACCGCGACACCCCGGTTATGCTACTGTCCGCCGCCTTCCGCGCAGGATTTCCGGAAGTCCCGGCATTTCCTCGAATCACCCGTCCGAGCCCGCCGGGAGCAGGTTTCCGTGATATTCGACGACCTTTATCTGGACGGCATCGCCGCCGTCGTCCCGGACTTCGTCACCGTCGCCGACGCGGCCGCCCGGGGGCTCTGCGACGAGGAGCTGGCGACCGGGACGGACTGGCTCTCGGTGGCCGTCGCCGGTGACGTCTCCGCACCCGACATGGCCGCCCGGGCCGGGCGGGACGCGCTGGCGATGTCCCACCACGACGCGGCGGACATCGCCGTGCTGATGCACGCCAGCGCCGGGCACCAGGGCCCCGACATCTGGTCCCCGGCGCACTACGTCCAGCGGCACACCATCGGCGGGTACGGCCCCGCGCTGGAGGTCCGGCAGGGCTGCAGCGGCATGGTCGCCGCCCTGGAACTGGCCGGCTGCTACCTCACCGCCGCCCCGGACCGCGGCGCCGCCCTCGTCACCGCCGCCGACAACTGGGCGCATCCGCTCATGGACCGCTGGCGCGGCACCAAGTGGGCGCTGTTCGGGGACGCCGCCTCGGCCCTCGTCCTCTCCCGCCGGCAGGGCTTCGCCCGGGTGGTGAACGTCTGCGCCTCCTCGCTGCCGGACCTGGAGGAACTGAACCGCGGCGGGGAGGCGCTCTTCCCGCCCGGGGCCACCATCGGACACCGGGTCAGGCTGCGCGAGCGGGTCGAGGCGTTCCAGGGCGACCAGGCCGAGATGGCGAGGCTCATCGGGCAGGCCGAGGCCGGGCTGATCCGCCGCACGCTCGACGAGGCCGGTCTGAAGCCCGGCGACATCAGCCGGGTGACCCACCAGAGCGCCGGGCGCAGGAGCATCGTCGAGCACATCCTGGAGCCCTTCGACGGCGATCTGCGGCTCGGCATGTGGGAGTTCGGCCGCCGGCTCGGTCACACCGGCGCCAGCGACCAGGTCTGCGGCCTCTACCAGCTGCTCGCCGGGCGGGAGGTCCACCCGGGCGACCACGTCATGCTGCTGGGCACGGGTGTCGGCATGGCGTTCGCCTGCGCGATCGTGCGGGTCCTGGACGAACTGCCCGCCACGGCGGCCCCGATCCCACTGCCCTGACGCCACCCGCCGGGAACGCCCGGGGGCCCGTCGTTCGACTGCCGCAGGCAGTGGTCGAACGACGGGCCCCCGCCGCGATCCGGCTCACCCCAGCTTCCTGCGCAGCTCGCTCCGGCCGGCCACCCGCAGCTTGCGGTAGGTACGGGTCAGGTGCTGTTCCACCGTGCTGACCGTGATCGACAGGGAGCGCGCGATCCGCTGGTTGGTCTCGCCCTGGGCGGCCAGCAGGGCCACCCGCTGCTCCGACGGGCTGAGCTGGTCCAGGAACCCCGCGTAGCGGTCCGTCACCTTGTAGCGGGCGACCCGGTGCGGGGCGGCGCCGGGCAGCTCGCCCCACTGCAGGGCCCGCAGCGAGGAGAGGAACCCGGGCCGCCCCGAGGTGTCCTGGAGGGTGGCGAACAGCTCCTCGCGCAGCTCCTGCCGGCGCCGGCCGCGGGCCGTCGCCCGGCCGAACACCCGGGACCGGTCGCCGGCCGGCACCGCCCGGTCCAGCTGGGAGTCGACCATGGTGAGCGCGTTGTCGTGGTCGCCGACGCCCAGGTAGGCCGCGGCGGCCGCGAGCCGCCAGGCGTAGAGGTCCGGGTCCAGCCCCCAGGACGCCAGCAGCCGGCCGCAGCTCATGAAGTCGGCCAGCGCGGACCGGTGCTCGCCGGCGGCGAGGTGGAAGTGCCCGCGGGCGTACAGGTAGCCGAGGCAGTGCCGGGTCTCGTACATCGGCGCGGGCACCGGGCGGCGCACCCACTCCCTCGCGGCGCCGGGCTCCGCGAGGTCGGTGTACCCGGCGACCAGGCAGGCCAGCGGCCCGCCGATCCAGGCGCCCCGGCGCTGCGGCGGGACCATGTCCAGCACGGCCTCCGCCCGGGCCAGCCCGACCAGGACGTCGCCCCGGTGCAGCGAGGCCTCCGCGCGGGCCGCCAGCAGCCGGGGCGCCCAGGTGTCGGCGGCGAGCCGGACGGCGTCCGGCAGCACCGCGTCGCACCAGGAGATCGCCGCCTCCGGCCGGTTGCTGTGCACCAGGGCCGTGACCGCCGCGAGCACCGCCGAGGCGGTGTCCTCCCGGAAGACGCAGGCGGAGAGCGCGGAGGCCGCGCCGTCCGCCGGGTCCGGCAGGCCCGGGTCGCCGAGCAGCCGGCTCGCCAGGGCCCAGGCCGCCCGGTGCCGGACCGGGCCGCTGTCCTCCTCCCCGCCCGCACCGGCCGCCGGGCCGCCGGGCGGGACGCGCTCCGCGTCCGCGGCCACCGCGCGCAGCAGGCTCGGGAACTCACAGGCGACGAGCAGCCGGTCGGCCGCCGCGTCCAGGTGCCGCTGGCCGTTCCGGGCGCCGCCGCCCGCGTCGCGCCGCCGCTCCAGCACCGCCAGCAGGTCCTTCGCCTGCCAGAGCAACTCAGGCGCCGTCTCGGGTCGTTCGACAAGATTCATCGGTGGTTCGCATCCCTCCGGGACCACGGGCCTCATGGTCCGGTCATGGCGCGGGCACGGCCGGAGCACAGGCTCGGCCCGGCGCGCAGGGGCAGGCATGGGTGACGTACGGGCGGGGGCGGGGTGCGGCACGGAGCCCGCCGTCCGGCGCGAAGGCGTCCGGAAGCGGCGGTCGTCCGGCGGTCGGCCCGCCGATCGGGGTGAAGGGACGAGGGGGGACGCTCCCAGGGCGGCCCCAGGACGCCCCGGGACGGCGCCTCGGGTGCCGCGACGCGGACGTCGGGCCGCCGGGCCGGGCCACGGGTGGCCGGGAGCGGAAGGAAGGACGGCCGCGGACGGATCGGGCGGGCGCGGCCGACGGACGCCGGGCGCACGGGCACCGGGCCGAACGTGCCGGGCGTGCGGTACCGGGCCGGTCAGGCCGGTCGGCAGCGCGCGGTCACGAGGCCTGCGGCCACGGCGGCGGGTTCGCGCCCGGGCGGCCGAACGGCCGGCCTTCCGCGGTGTCGGGCGGTCGTGAAGTCTCGGTCATGTGGCGGCCCCCGTCGTCACTGGTACCTGTCTACCTCTACGGACGCTCATCATGGCCGATGCCGTCCTCCGGCCGTCCTCCGGCCGTCCCCGCGCGGTCCTCCCCCGGAGCCGGTGCGATCCGATCGTTCGGACGGAAACTCCGGGACCGTCCGGCGCGTTGGTCCGAGGGCCCGGCAGCCCGGCCGCACGCCCGCGCCGGCAGGCCCGAAGCGGGCCGGTGGTGTCCGAACCGGCCCCGCGCCCGCGCCGGAGCCGCGGCTGTCGACCGTGGAATATGGCATTCGAAGATCCGTTTGAATCCAAGTAGCATCGTGGCGAACAGCCCGCGACGGACTTGGTGACGGCGCGTCAGAACGGGGGAGGCTGAGTGAAATTCCGCATTCTCGGACCGCTGGAGGTCGGGGCGAACCACCGCAAGGTGCCCCTGGCGGGCCCCCGGCAACACCTGGTGCTCGCCCTCCTCCTGCTGAAGGCCAATCAGAGCGTGCCGCTCGGCGAGCTCGTCGACGCGCTCTGGGACGATCCGCCGCGGACGGCCGAGAAGCAGGTCCGCAACGCGGTCTCCATGCTGCGCGGTCTGCTCAAGTCCGCCGGGGTCACCACCCTGCCGACCGCCGTCGGCGCTACCGGCTACCGCCTCGACGTCCCCGACGACCAGCTCGACGCGGCCGCGTTCGCCCACGCGCTCGCGGCGGCCCGGCACCACGCCGCCGCCGGGCAGTTCGCCGCGGCGGTCGAGGAGTTCCGGGCCGGGCTCGCCCTGTGGCGCGGACCGGCCTTGGCCGGCCTGGACAACTCGGCCCTGCAGCCGCACACCTCGCGACTGGAGGAGCAGCGGCTCACCGCGATCGAGGAGTGCGTCGACCTCGAACTCGCGCAGGGCCACCACCAGGCCGTCGTCCCCGAGCTGACCGACTGGCTCAGCGCCCACCCGCTGCGCGAGCGGCTGGCCGGCCAGCTCATGCTCGCCCTCTACCTCTCCGGCCGCCAGTCGCACGCGCTCACCGTGTACGAGTCCACCCGGCGGCGGCTCGCGGACGCGCTCGGCCTCGAACCAGTCCCGGAGCTGCGCGAGTTACGCCAGCGCATCCTCACCAACGACGCGGCCCTCGGCCGCCCCCGGACCTTCACGTTCGCGCCGCCCGCCCCGCACAGCCTGCCCAAGGACATCAGCCACTTCACCGGGCGGGAGCAGGAGCTGCACACCCTCGCCGACCGGGTGACCGGCCACCACGACCAGGTGGCGCCCAGCAACGTCCTGCTCGCCGCCGTGGACGGCATGGCCGGGGTCGGCAAGACCTCGCTCGCCGTCCACCTCGCCCACCGGATGACCGAGCGCTACCCCGACGCCCAGCTCTACCTCGACCTGCACGCGCACTCCCCCGGCCTGGCCCCCCTCGATCCGGGGGCGGCACTGGAGAAGCTGCTGCGCTCGGTGGACGTCACGGGAGCCGCCGTCCCCGAGGACCTGGAGGAGCGGGCCGCGCTGTGGCGCACCAGGCTGGCCGGCCTGCGGGCGGTCCTCGTCCTGGACGACGCGGCCAGCTCCGCCCAGATCCGGCCGCTGCTGCCGGGGACGGCCGACTGCCTGATCCTGGTCACCAGCCGAAGCCGGCTCACCGACCTGGACGCCGCCGCGGTGCTCTCGCTGGACCCGCTCCCGCCGGCCGACGCGGGGCGCCTGCTCGACCGGATCGTGGGCGACCGGCGGGTGGCCGCCGAGCCCAAGGGCGTCGCCGAGCTGCTCCGGCTCTGCGGGTACCTGCCGCTGGCCATCCACGTCACGGCGGCCCGGCTGCGCCACCGGCCCGCCTGGACCGTCGCCTACCTCACCTCCCGGCTGCGCGGCCACCGGCGCCGGCTCGGCGAGCTGCAGACCGCCGAGAGCGGCATCGCCGCCGCCTTCGACCTCTCCTACCGCCGGCTCAGCCCCGAACCGCGGCACCTCTTCCGCCTGCTGGGCGTGCTCCCGGGGACGGACTTCGACGCCGACGCGGCGGCGGCCGCCGCCGGGATCGACCGACGGGCCGCGGACCGCGTGCTGGAGGAACTGCTCGACGTGCACCTGGTCCAGCAGCCGCGCGAGGAGCAGTACCGGCTGCACCCGCTGCTGCACGCCTACACGGTGCACCTGGCCGCCACCGAGGCCGGTGAGGCCGAGCGGCAGGCGGCGCTGACCCGGTTGTTCGACCACTACCGCCGCACCGCGGCGGTGGCCATGGACATCGTCTCCCCGCCGTGGCGGTGCGACCGCCCGCCGCTGCTCCTCCCCGGCGGGCCCGCGGCCTCGCCGGCCGGACTCCACCAGGCCACCGAGTGGTTGGAGGCGCAGTGGCCGAACCTGCTGTCGGCGGCGGAGACGGCCCGGCGCGGCTGGCCGGACCAGAGCGCCGACCTGTTCCGCGTGCTGCGCCACTACCTGCACCTGCGCGGCCAGCACGCCGAGGCGCTCTCGTTGCACAGCCGCACCGTCGCCCTGGCCCGCGACACCGACGACCGGGAGCTGGAGAACCTCGCCCGGTACGGTCTGGGCCTGGCCAACCAGCGGCTCGGCCGCTACGACAACGCCCTCACGCACTTCCGCCAGGCCCTCGACGTCGCCCGCGAGCTCGGCGACCACGTGACGCACGCCCGCACGCTCAGCAACATGGGCCTGGTGCTCCACCGGCTCGGCCGCTACGAGAGCGCCCTCACGCACTTCGCCCAGGCCCTCGACCTGGCCCGCGACACCGGCACCCCGAGCGCGGAGTGCTACGCGCTGTGCGGTCTGGGCCTCGTCCACGAACGCCTGGGCCGCGCCACCACCGCCGTCATCCACCTGCGCCAGGCCCTGGTGATCGCCCAGCGGATCGACGACCGCGACATCCAGGGCTACGCGCTGAGCAACCTCGGCCGGGTGCAGTGCGGCCCCGGCCACTACGAGCAGGCCTGCGACGACCTGCGCAGGGCCCTGGCCCTGGCCCGCGAGACCGGCGCCCGCGACCTCGAAGGCCACGCGCTCTGCGGGCTCGGACTCGTGCACCAGCGCCTCGGCGACTACGACACCGCCCTGACCCACCTCCACCAGGCGCTCGCGCTCGCCCGCGACACCAGCACCCGCGACCTCGAAGGCCACGCGCTCTGCGGCCTCGGGCTCGTCCACGAACGCCTCGGCGACCACGACACCGCCCTGACCCACCTCCACCAGGCGCTCGCGCTCGCCCGCGACACCAGCACCCGCGACCTCGAAGGCCACGCGCTCTGCGGCCTCGGCGAGGTCGCCTGCCGGCGGGGCGACCCGGCCGCGGCGCTGGACCTGCACGGCCGAGCCCTGGCCATCAGCCAGGAGACCGGCGACCGCCACCGCCAGGGCCGGGCGCACCGCGGCCTCGCCGCGGCCCACCGGGCGCTCGGCGCGCCGGACGCCGCCCATGAGCACGACCGGCTGGCCGACCAGCTCCAGCGGCACTCCGGCGGGTGGCGCCCGGCCGGGCCGGACCGCCGGCGCGGCCCGGCCGAGCGCCCGGCCCCGAGGGACCTGGGGCGGGTCTGAGCGGGCCCGGGGCCGGTCCGACCGCTCGCGTCACATCGTCGCGCGGCGGGAACGGCCGGACCGGCGGGCCCCCGGGGGTGTGCGCGAAGTACCGCCGGATCCGCGACGCGACGTTGCGAACACCTGCGAACACCCCCTAGTGCGGGCGGACCGACAGCGCGTGGTGGAAGATGTCGCGCGGGTCCCGGGCGGCCTTGATCTGCTGCAGCCGCGCGTAGTTGTCCTTGTAGTAGATCGTCGACCAGGGGGCGGACGAGGTGTTCCAGGCCGGGTCGGCGAGGTCGACGTCGGGCCAGTTGACGTAGTTCCCGTCGGTGACGCCGTTGGGCACCGGCACGCCGCCGGTGGTCGCGTAGACGTCCCGGTAGAGCTCCCGGACCCACTGCAGCTGGCGGGTCTCGTCCGCGGCGTCGGACCAGTAGTTGGAGAAGGAGGCGAGCATCACCGAATCGCGGTGCGGCACCGCGGTCGTGGTCGGGGAGAAGGAGTTGACCTTCCCGCCGAAGGAGAAGAGGCCCATCAGACCGGAGGCGTACGTGTACGAGGGGCTGGTCAGGTAGCGGTAGACGGTGCGCAGCTGGTCGGGGGTGTACCCCTTCTTGTGGTAGGCGCCCTTGGTCTTCGAGCGCAGCAGCAGGCTCGGGATGCCGAACACGCCGGCCACCTCGGAGGCGCTGGTGGTCGTGGTGTAGAGCCACGGCAGGTTGCCCGTGGTGCTCGCCGCCGGGGCCGCGGCGACGTTCCTCGTCATCGCGGCGGCGAAGTCGGTCAGCATCTGCTGGGTGCCGGTGACGGTCGGGTCGACCTGGGCCCGGACGATGACGCCGCCCTTGCCCTGGCGGATCGCGATGAGCGAGGCCCAGAGCTGGTTGGCGGCGGCGCCCGGTGCGCTGTTCTGCTCGTGCCAGGTGCCGAAGTTGGTGACGAGCGTGGTGAACGCCGCCTCGTCCAGCTGGGACCAGTCCCAGAACAGCGTGGTGATCATGATGCCGCCCGGGGTCGGGGGCAGCAGCTTGGTCGGATCGGTGCCGGTCGCGCCGGGCGAGCGCAGCCAGAACCGGGTGACGATGCCGAAGTTCCCGCCGCCGCCGCCCGCGTGGGCCCACCAGAGGTCCCGGTTGGGGTCGTTCGCCGAGGAGGTGGCGATCACCGAGCGGGCCATGCCGAAGGCGTCCACCACGACGACCTCGACGGCGTAGAGGTTGTCCGCGACCAGGCCGTAGAGGCGGGACAGCACGCCGTAGCCGCCCCCGGTGATGTGGCCGCCGACGCCGACGCTGGGGCAGGAGCCGCCGGGTATCGTCACGCCCCAGCCGAGGTCGAGGGTGCGGTAGACCTGCGAGAGGATCGCGCCGCCCTCGACCGCGAAGGCGTTCATCGTCGCGTCGAAGTACACCGCGCGCATCTCGGACAGGTCGATGACCACCCGGACGTCCGGGTCGTCGACGAAGTTCTCCAGGCAGTGGCCGCCGCCCCGCACGGTGACCCGCTTGCCCGCCGCCACGGCCTCGTTGACGGCCTGCACGACCTGGCTCGTGGAGCCGACCAGCTTCACCGCGTCGGGGTTGCCGGTGAAGCGGCGGTTGTACCCGCGCAGCAGCAGGTCCGGGTAGCGCCGGTCGCCGGGCGCGACACTGACCGGGCCGAAGCCCTGGGTCAGGAACGGCCACGACTGGTCGGCGCCGGCGTCCGGCACCGGCGCGGCCGCCGCGACCCCGCCGCCCACGACGAGATCCGTCGCGGCGATCCCGAGTCCGGCCGCCCCGAGTCCGGCCAATGTAAAGCGTCGACGAGACAACTCCGCCATGAAATCCCCCTGCTGGCACCAGCACGCGTCCGAATGTCACGAGAAGGCCCGAAGTCGAATTCCGGCCACCTCGTTCGGCCAAATGATGCTACGTCCGGCGGACCCGTCAACCGGCCCCCTAAGAACCCCCTATCCCGCCCCCGCGAAGGCGTCCGGAACACCACCCTTCTGGGAGGCTGACCTCACGGTATGTCCGCGCGTGGCAAGAGAGTTGGATTGACATGACCACTTACCTCATCACCGTGCTGAGCAACGTGCACGAGGGTCGGGAGAAGGACTTCCACGACTGGTACGAGAACACCCACATTCCGGAGATTCTCGAAGTTCCGGGAGTTCTTTCGATCCGCCGGCTGGTGCTCAACGACGAACAGATCGGCGCCGACAAAGGGCACTCGCAGGCCCACTACCGCCATCTGACGCTGATCGAGATCGAGACCGACGACTTCGACGCCTCGCTCGCCGCCATCAGCACCCTGGACGGCAGCCGGGCCGAGGAGCTCCTGGTCCCGGGCCAGGTGCTGGCCTCGCTGTACCGGGACCCGAAGGTGTACACCCGGTCCTGACCCGGCGCGGGGCCTCGGCGGGGGCGGGCGAGCGAGGAGAGACGACCATGCCCGAAAACGGGATCGCGAGCGACATCACCCCCAC
>NZ_JBEPAA010000121.1:0-15779 GCF_040298365.1 Kitasatospora sp. NPDC001603 | reverse complement strand
CCCGGAAGCTAAGCCTCACAGCGCCGATGGTACTGCAGGGGGGACCCTGTGGGAGAGTAGGACGCCGCCGAACAATCATTCCAAAGAACCCCCCGGTCCGTAAGGATCGGGGGGTTCTTTGCGTTTCCCGGAGAAAGGCGCCACCTGCTGGCGGCCTACGCCGACCTGCTGCCCGCCGCCCGCCCGGGCACGCTCTTCGTCGACTGCTCCACCGTCGACGTGGGCGACGCCCGGTCCGCCCACGAGCTCGCGGAGCGGGCCGGGTACCGGGCGATCGATGCGCCGGTCTTCGGCGGCGTGCCCGGCGCGACCGCCGGGAGCCTCCTCTTCATGGTGTGCGCCGCGGCGGCGGACCCCGCCGCCGCCGGACCGGTGCCGGCGGCGATGGGCGCCAAGGTCGTGCACTGCGGCCCCTCGGGCGCCCGGCAGGCCGCGAAGATCTGCAACAACGTGATCCTCGGGAGCTCGATGATCGCGGTCAGCGAGGCGTTCGTGCGGGGGGAGAGCCTCGGGCTCAGCCACCAGGCGCTGTTCGACGTCGCCTCGACCGCCTCTGGCCAGTGCTGGGCGCTGACCGGCAACTGCCCCGTCCCCGGCCCGGTGCCGGCCAGCCCCGCCAACCGTGACTACCGTCGAGTGCGACTCCAGTCGGCTTCGCCGCCGCGCTGATGGCCAACGACTTCGGACTGGCCGCCGGAGCGGTCAAGGCTGCCGGCCTGCCGGTGGAACTCGGCCTGAGGGCAGCGGAGTTGTCCGCGGACTTCGCCGCCGCCGAGGGTGCGGGGCTGGACTTCTCGGCCATCATCACGACCCTCCGGGAGGGGGGCGAGCGGACCCGTCGGTGAATACCGGCCGACCGGCCGGGGCCGCCTCGCGAATGGCCCCGGCCGGTCGGCCCCGGGAAATGCCCGGAGGTGCCGGGAAGCCGACCGGCGGGTCGGCCCGGATTCCCGCCACCGGTTCGAGCCACGGATTCCCGTCACGGATTCCGGCACTGATTCCCGGCACTACGCCCGAGGAATGTACCCGCGGTGTTGCCGGAGATGAATTCACCGTGACGAATTCCGGTCCGCCGGGAATTCGACCGGCCGGCCGGTCCCGGTATCCGGGGGTTCTTCCGGCCCGCCGCGGGCCGGGCCGGAAGAACCCCCGGGTGGTGCCGGACCGCGGAGCTACGCGGGAACGGCCCCGGCGGGCCGGGTGAGGCCGTCGAAGCCCGCCGGATCGGTACCGAGACCGGCCGGTGCCACCCAGTCGAACGGCCGGTAGACCGCCGGGCCCAGGCCCAGGCTCTCGGCGACCGTCTCCCGCAGCCGGTTGGAGGTGAACCCGCCGATGACGTTCATCTGGGCGTCCCGGTAGAGGCGCTCCACCTCGTGGCCCCGGGTGACGCCGGCCGCGCCGTGGATCTGCACGGCGCGGGCGGCGACCTCGACGGCCATCTCGGTGGCGTAGATCTTGAGCATGGCGATCGCCTCCCGGGCCGACCGGCCGGCGGCGAGCTGGGTCACCGCCCGGCGGGCCAGCACCCGGGCGGCGTCGATCTGGGCCCGGGACTCGGCGAGCTGGGTCTGCACGCCCTCCATGTGCGCCAGGGGCCGCCCGAAGGAGACCCGTTCACCCGCGTACCGGACCGAGGCGTCCAGCGCGGACTCGGCGATGGCGATGGCCGAGACGGAGATCAGCAGCCAGCCCCAGGCCATCAGTTCGGCCAGCTCACCGGCCAGTTCGCCGAACGGCACGGGCACCACGTCGGCCTCGGAGACGGTGGCCTCGGTGAAGACGATGCCGCCCCAGGGCATGCCGCGCAGGCCCATCCGCGGCGTCTCGTAGCGGCGGACGCCGGGCTGGTTCAGGTCCACGAAGGCGAGGCACCAGTCGTGGCCCTCGTCGCCGGGGGCCTTCTGCCGGCGGGCGAGTGTGACGGCCACGTCCGCGTCCGGCGCATTGGTGATCTTGGCCTTCTCGCCGTTGATGACGAACCCCTCGCCGGGGGTCCCGGCCGGCCGGACCGTGGTGGTGTAGGTCCCGGCGTCGCTGCCCGCGGGCGGTTCCACGATGGCGAAGCAGGCCAGCTTCTCGCCGGAGATCAGCGGCTCCAGCAGCCGGTCGTACTCGCTGGGCCGGCTGTAGCGGGAGATCAGCTTGCCGCACAGCAGGCCGGACACGGTGGCGGTCCAGTAACTGCCCGGGCAGGCCCGGGCGAGCGCCTCCATGGCCGCCAGCTGGGTGAGGCCGTCGGCGCCGCTGCCGCCCGAGGACTCCGGGTGGAACAGCCGCAGGTAGCCGCTGTCGATGATCTCCGTCCAGTTCGGCGAAGGCATCCGGCCCGCCGCGTCGGTCTCGGCGGCCCGGGAGGCGGTGCCCGGGAAGCTGAGGACGGTGCCGTGTGGTGTGTCGGTCATGTCGGTATCGGTCCTCACGTCAGCCGAGCCCGAGCAGGGACGCGGCGATCACCGGGCGCAGCACCTCGGTGCCGCCCCCGGTCTCGGCGAAGAACAGGGCGTCGCGGTGGGCCCGCGCGATCAGGTGGTCGCTGGTCAGGGCGAGCGGGCCGGACAGGCGCGCGGCCCCCTCGGCGACCGTCCGCGCGGCGGCGGCCACGAAGAGCCGCGCGGTGGCGGCGTCCTGGCGGGTGGGTCGGCCGCCGGAGTCGAACTGTCCGGCGGCCCGGTAGAGCAGTCCGGAGGCCAGCTCGCAGCGGGTGGCGAGGTCGGCCAGGGTGAACCGGGCGGACTGGGCGTGCACGAGGGGCCGGCCGAAGACCCGGCGCTCGCCGACGCCGTCGACGGCGTCCCGGACCAGGGCCCGCATGACGCCGAGCCAGGGCGCGCTGGAGAAGACCCAGTCGAGCGAGGCCAGCAGCGGCTCCACCTCGGTCCCGGCGCCGCCGACGCTGCCCAGCACCGCGTCGTCCGGGACGTGGCAGCCGTCCAGGACGAGGCGTCCCCAGGCGCAGGTGCGCATGGCGGCCGGCGCCGACTCGGTGATCAGCAGTCCGGGGGTGGAGCGGTCCAGGACGAAGGCCGTCCGTCCGCCGCCGTCGTGCGTGGCGACGACCAGGAAGTGGTGGGCCACCGGGCCGCCGGCGACGAGGTCCAGCTCGCCCGTGAGCACCCAGCCGCCGAGCCCCGGGGTGCCGGGGCGGGCGGTGACGGTCGGGGCGAGGGCGGCGCCCTGGGTCTGCCGCAGGGACACCGCGCCGATCCAGTCGCCGGAGGCCATCAGGGGCAGGTAGCGCTCGCGCTGGCGGGGGCTGCCGAAGGCGCGCAGTGGCACGGTGGCGAGCACCGCGTGGACGCCGACGGCGAGGGCGAGGCCCGGGTCGCGGGCGCCTTCGCCGAGGCCTTCGAGGAGGGCACAGGTCTGGGTGGCGCTGAGGCCGCCGCCGCCGAGGGCGCGCGGGACCAGCGGTCCGGCGAGGCCGGGGCCGGGCCGGGCGCCGACCAGTTCGGCGAAGAGGGCCGGGTCCCAGCGGTGGTCGCGGTCCCGCTCGGCCGCGGTCGGCCGCGCGACGCGCTCGGCCAGCTCGCGGGCCGCGGCGGCCGACGACGGATCGCCGGACCCCTGGGGGGCGGGCTTGAGTTCCAGTGGAACAACCATCGGAAGTTCTCTCCTTTCTACGGGCGGTGCTCAGTTCGGTAAGTGGTCGCTTCCCCCGGCACTGCGGGGTGCGTGCGCACGGTTCGACCGGTCCGTTCTCACGTGTCCATGGCTCCGTTCTCGGGTGGAGGGGGGTGCGGCGGTACGGGACGGCACACCGTCGGGGGGCGCTCGAACGACTCGCGGGGCAATGCCGCCGGCCTCCCGCCGCTCGGCGCGGATTTCGCGCGCTATTCAGCGATACAGGTGCCCTCGGAGGCTGTCCAGGAAATTGTCGGCATGCCGACGAGAAGTCCGCACAGCTCACCGTCCATGACGTTCCATCACAGTCCTTGACAAGCTCCTGACATTGGCAGTGTTGTCCCTTCACAGCGCGATCGACCACCATATTCGTCGAGCGCACTGCGCATCGTCGCTCTTTCGGCCCTGCTCCATTCGTACATGCCGCATCGCGAGAATTCAGGCCGGAGCCGAGGTCAGCGCGAATGGGAACCCGGCTCCGGAAAAGGAGGGAACGCACATGGCACCAGCAGAGCACCTGAAGGAAGACGTGCCCCCGCAGGGGCTGCCCCACCTGTCCGACGCGACCTTGCGGGACTCCGCGCACATGGCCGGCGTCGAGTTCGGCCCGAAGGACGCCGCCCACATCGCCGACCTCCTGGTCCGCACCGGCGTCGAGCTGGTCGAGGTCGGGATGATCTCCGGCCCGTCGACCAAGGACGCCGACCTCATCCTCGCCACCCACGAGTCGGTGGGCCCGGAGCGCTCGCTGAGCCTGGTCGTGGTGCGGGACCGCCAGCAGGTGGTCACGGCGCTGGACGAGGCCAAGCGGCTCGGCGTGCGGTCCGTGATGTTCTCGATCCCGACCTCGGAGCAGCACGCGGCCCTCAAGCTGAGCTCCTCCAGCACCAAGTACCTGATCGCGGTGGCCCGGGCGGCGATCGTCGCGGCCAAGGAGCGCGGCTTCCACGTCACCTTCAGCGGTGAGGACGGCGCCCGCACGCCCAGGGAGCGGCTCGTCCCCTACGTCGAGGCGGGCTTCGCGGCCGGCGCCGACCGGTTCCGGCTGGCGGAGACCGTCGCCTACCTGTCGCCGTGGCAGATGGAGCGTCAGATCCGCAGCATCACCGAGATCGACGGCTCCGAGATCGAGATCCACTCGCACAACATGCTGGGCATGGCGGTCGCCAACTCGCTGGCCGCCTACCGCGCCGGGGCGAAGTGGATCTCCGCGACGGCCGGCGGCATCGGGGAGCGCGGCGGCAACGCCCCGCTGGCCGAGCTGCTCACCTCGCTGCGGGTGGTCTACGGCGACACCCGCTTCGACCTGAGCCACCTCACCGAGCTCACCAACGCCGCGCTGCGCGGCGCCCGGCTCGGCGACGCCTTCCAGTCCGGCCCCACGGCCCCGCACGCCTTCGCCTACGAGCTGCCCGGCCAGCTGACCCACCCCGAGGCCTACGAGACGCTGGCCCCGGAGATCGTCGGGAACTCCCGCGAACTGCGGGTGCGCACCCGGCTGACCACGCCGCTGGTCACGTGGGCGCTCGACGAGCTGGCCGAGTCGGTCGACGTCTCCGCCTTCACCTCCTGGCTGACCGTCCGTCAGGAGCGCGACGACCGCGACCTGCTGGACCGCGACGCGATCCGCAAGGCGGCCGTCGAGTTCCAGTCCGTCTGACCGGCCCACTCCGGTCCGGCTTTCCACCACCACCGGATCCACATCCACCAGAGAACGACTACGGAGATGACAATGTCTGCTGGCACGTTGACCGGCCTGTGCCCCGAATGCGAGACCGATCTGACCACCCCGCCGATGGTGCAGGGCGAGACCATCGCCTGCCCCGAGTGCATGCTGACGCTCCGGGTGGAGGACGTCGTGGAGGGCCGGCTCAGCCTCCAGATGGTCGAGGTGCAGCTTCGCGATTGGGGTCAGTAAGCCCATGGACCGAACTGTCGCCATCGTCGCCGACCGGGTCGGCTGGGAAGAGCGCCGGCTGATCGACGCGGCCGCGGGCCTGGGCCTGAGCGTCGAGTGGGTCAACGACGAGTCCCTCGCCCTGGGTGACCAGGAGTCGGCCTCGCTCGGGGGCTACGCCGCCGTGCTCGTCCGCAGCCGCAGCTACACGCGGGGCGGTCTGATCGCCACCGTCGCGGAGGCGGCCCGGATCCCCACCCTGAACACCGTCTCGGCCATCCAGGCCTGCGAGAACAAGCTGACGCTGCGCGCCCAGCTGCGTGCCGCCGGCGTGCCGGTGCCCGACTTCCGGCTCGTGCTGTCCCGCCGGGACTTCGAGAAGGCCCTGGCCGAACTGCCGCCGCCGGTCGTGCTGAAGCCGGTCTTCGGCGGCATGGGCAAGCGGGTCACCCTGCTGCGGGACGCGGACTCCGCGCACTCGGTCTACGACTACGTCGAGGACCTCGGGCACGGCTTCGAGCAGGCCTCGCTGATCGAGCCCTACCTGGCCGGCGGATCCTCGCTGCGCTGCTTCGTGGTCGGCCGCGAGCTGGTCGCCATCGCCGAGTTCCACAGCGCGGGGACGGACTGGCGCAGCAACGCGGCGCTGGGCAACCGCAACCGCGCCGTCGACCTCGACCCCGAGGTGCAGAAGATCGTCGACGGGGTGCTGGACGTCCTCGGCGAGGGCATCTTCGGCATCGACCTCTTTGCGACGCCCGACGGCTACGTGGTCAACGAGGTCAACCACGCACCGGCCTTCCGGGCGGTCGCCTCGGCCACCGGGGTGGACATCGCCGCGGCCATCGGCCGCTACGTACGGGAGGAGATCGGATGATCCGGGTCGGCATCATCGGGGCCTCCGGGCTCGCCGGCGGTGAACTGATCAGGCTGATCACCCAGCACCCCGAGCTGGAGCTGACCTTCCTCGGCGGCAACGCCAGCGCGGGGCGCCGCCCGGCCGAGCTCCACCCGGGCCTGCGGCTGGACCTCGGGCTGACCATCGAACCGGTCGGCACGGACCTCAGCGGCCGGTGCGACGTCGTCCTGCTCGCCACGCCCGCGACCGCCTCGGCGGAGCTGGCGGCGCGGCTGGCCGACGAGGTGCCCTGCGTCATCGACCTCAGCGGCGCCTTCCGGATCCAGACGCCGGCGCTGCACGACCGGTGGTACCCGGACGTGCACCGTGCCGACGGCCTGGCGGACCGGTTCGTCTACGGCGTCCCGGAGCTGGTCGGTGACCAGCTGCCCGGCGCCGCGCTGATCTCGCTGCCGGGCTGCTTCGCCACCGCGATCACCCTCGGGCTCGCCCCGCTGGTGATCGGCCTCGGCCTCAACCTGAGGACCGTGGTGGTGGACGGCAAGACCGGCTCCAGCGGCGGCGGCCTGTCCCTGCGGACGGCCGACCTGCACCCGCTGCGCAACGGCGCCATCGCGCCGTACGCACCGGCGGGGCACCGGCACGCGGCGGAGGTCAAGGACTTCCTGGAGCGCAGCAAGCCGGGCGGGATCGACTCGCTCAGCATGTCGGCGTACGGGGTGTCGCACGTGCGCGGCCTGATGGCCAGCACCTACGTCTTCACCGACGACGAGGTGGACGCGCGCAGCCTGCACCGCGCGTACCTGCGCTTCTACAAGCAGCGCCCGTTCGTGCGGGTCCGCCGGCACAACGAGACGCTGATCCCGGTGCCGGACCCGCAGGCCGTGCTGGGTTCGAACTTCTGCGACGTGTCGGTCCTGCACGACGAGGAGGCCGGGCGGATCGTCGTCCTGGCGGCGCTGGACAACATGGTCAAGGGCGCGGCGGGCCAGGCGATCCAGGCCCTCAACCTGCGCTTCGGCCTGCCCGAGGAGACCGGGCTGACCCAGCAGCCGGTGATGCCGGCATGACCGGGACGGCAGCCACCGACACCCCGACCGTCGTCAAGCTCGGCGGCAGCACGGTCGACGACCTCGCCGGCACCTGGTGGGACGACCTGGCCCGGTTCGGCCGGGACCACCCGCTGGTCCTCGTGCACGGCTGGTCCAAGCCGCTGAAGAACCTCAGCCCCCGCTACCACGAGCCCTCGGCGATCCTGCGCGACCGGTACGGCAACCAGAGCCGGTGGACGACGCCCGAGGTCATCGAGGACATCAAGACCGTCAGTGCCGAGCTCGCCGAGGACGTCCTGCGACGCCTGGAGCAGCGCGGCATCACCGCCGAGCGGGTGCTCGGCAGCGACGGCCTGGTGACCGCCGGCGAGGGCGAGCGCTGGTGGTGGAAGGAGAAGCAGCTCGTCGAGCTGGAGAACCTCGTCGGCCCGATCACCGGGGTGGACCCGGCGGCGCTGAAGAACCTCAAGGCCGGCCACGCCTACCTCGTCACCCCGCTCGCGCGGGACGCGGCGGGCCGGGAGGTGAACACCGACGGCGACCGGGCCGCTGCCGCCGTCGCCGGCGGCATCGGGGCCGAACAACTGGTCCTGGTCACCGATGTCGCGCACCTGCTGATCGACGATCAGCCGGTGCGCCGGATCACGGCGGAGGCCGCGGCCCGGTTCCGGGACAAGGGCGCCACCGGCGGCATGCGCAAGAAGCTGCGCGCCGCGGGGGAGGCCCTGGACCGGGGAGTGGACCGTGTCGTCATCGGCAGCGCACCCGTGACGGACCTGATCGCCGAGCGCACCGGAACCGTCATCACACGAGCGTGAGGAGCAGGGTACGTGGCGAAATCCCGTGTGCTAGTCGTCAACAACGGAACGCTGTCGCTGAAGCAGCTCCGCGGCCGCTTCGAGGAGTTGGGTTCGGAGACGGACGTCGTCCGCGCCGAGGAGGTGCCCGCCGACCTCGGTGGCCGCTACCAGGCGATCGTGCTGAGCGGTACCAAGGTGCGGGCCTATGACAGTGACTTCTACCGGCCGCTGATCGACCTCGTGACCCATGCCGACGTCCCGGTCTTCGGGATCTGCGGCGGCATGCAGATCATCGCCGTCGCGGCCGGCGGCCGGCTCGCCGAGGGGCCGCAGCGGGTGGGCGGCTACGAGGTGCAGGTCGACAAGGAGGAGCCGCTCTTCACCCATGTGAAGCCGACCGTGACGGTGTTCCACCGGCACACCCTCTACCTCCAGGAGGCGCCCGAGGGCTTCCGCTCGATCGGCCGCTCGGAGCACGCCCCGGTGGAGTTCATCCGCTCCGAGGACGGGCGGATCCACGGGGCCCAGGCACATCTGGAGTTCCGCGCCGACGGTCTGGAGATTCTGCGAGGCTTCGCACAGCTCTACCAGTGACGATCCGTCAGCAGGCGCGTACGGCCGGGCCGTCCGCGACGGCCGGCGCGCCTGGCTGACGGCCCGTCACGCCATGAACCCATCTAGGTACCGAAGGAATGCGCACATGACTGTGGAAGAGACCCAGGCGCCGGCATTCGCCGTTCACCTCAACGGCAGCGGTGGTGCGATCAAGGGCTGGGTGGTCGTCGACTCCCTCGTCGACGGCCTGGCCATGGGCGGCACCCGGATGACCACCGGGGTCACCGAGGAGGAAGTGGCGGGCCTGGCCCGCGACATGACCGACAAGTTCACCCTCGCCGGGCTGCGCATCGGCGGCGCCAAGGCCGGCATCGTCTCCGACGGCACCGACCGCGAGGAGACCTTCCGGACCTTCGGCCGGACGGTGAAGCCGCTGCTGCACGGCGGCATCCACCTCGGCATCGACATGGGCGTCACCCCCGCGGACCGGGCGGTGTTCTTCGCGGAGGCCGGTTACGACCCGCGCTTCCGGCTGGGCGCCCCGGACATGCCGATCGACTGGCGCACCTACTACGAGCCGCTGATCGACTGCACCGGGCACGGCGTGGGGGTGGCCGCGGTCACCGCGCTGGAGGCCAGTGGCCGCACCGGGTCGGCCCGGGTCGTGGTGCAGGGCTTCGGTGCGGTGGGCCGTGCCGTCGCCCGGTTCCTGGAGGACCGCGGCCACACCGTGGTGGGCGTCGCCGACGTCCAGGGCACCATCAGCGCGGACCGGCTGCCGGTGGCCGACCTGGTCGCCATCACCGACGAGTTCGGCCGGATCGACCGCTCCCGCCTGCCGCAGGGCGTCACCCAGTCCGGCGAGCCGGACGCCTGGCTCGACGTCGACGCCGACCTGCTGATCCTGGCGGCGCAGAAGCACGCGATCAACGCCGACAACGCGCACCGGCTGCGCTCGCGCCTGGTGGTGGAGGGCGGCAACCTCGCCTCCAGCGCCGAGGGCAAGGCCAAGGTGCTGGCCGCGGGCGCCACCGTCGTCCCCGGCGTGATCGCCAACATCGGGGGCGCCGGCTCGGCGGCCCTCGCCGTCACCCGGGTCGTCCCGTTCCACCTGGAGGCGGAGGCCCGCAAGGCCTGGGTCTTCGACTGGGTCGGCGACCGGGTGCGGCAGAACACCCGCGACCTGCTGGAGATCGCCGCCGCCCGCGCCGGCGACCCGCTGCCCGAGCTGCTCGCCGCCCGCCGCAAGGAGCGCGGATGACCGCCGGCCCGTCCGTCGGCCCGGACCAGGCCCCGCCCCGGGGCAGCGCGGCCGAGTACCTGCGGCGCGGCTGGTGGCGCGAGGAGACCTTCCTCGACGACCTGCGCCGCCAGGCCCGGCTGCGGCCGCGCAAGCTCGCCGTCGCGGCCCGCCGGATCGGCGAGGCGCGCACCGACACCCTGGACTACTCCGAACTGGCCGTGCTGACCGACCGCTTCGCCCTGGCGCTGGTGGAACTCGGAGTCGAGCGCGGCGATTTCGTCGCCGTCCAGCTCCCCAACCGGTGGGAGACGGTGCCGCTGCTGTTCGCCTGCATCCGGGTCGGCGCGGTCATCTGCCCGATCGACCCGGTCTGCCAGGAGGAGGAGCTGCGGCACCGCCTGGAGCTCACCGGCGCCCGGGTCTGCATCACCGTCCCGGAGTGGAACGGCTACCCGCTGGCCGCCCACCTCACCGCGCTGAAGGCCGAACTTCCGCTGGAGCACGTGGTGGTGGTCGGCGGCCGGGACGCCGGGACGCTCTCCTTCGACGAGCACTTCGTCGGCGTCCCGTGGGAGGAGCAGCGCGCGGGCGAGCTGGACGGGCGCGAACTCACGCCCGACGAGCCGTTCGTGGTGCTCTTCACCTCGGGCACCACCGGGGTGTCCAAGGGCGTGCTGCACAGCCAGAACACCATCTACGCGGCCGTCCGGGGCTACGCCGACACCTTCCTGCTCGACGACAGCCTGGTCGCGGCCGTCACCACCCCGCTCGTCCACTACTCCGGCTTCGGCCAGGGCATCCTGACCGGCGTCATGCTCGGCGCCACCGTCGCCTTCCAGGACGTCCGCCGCAACTCCGCCCTGCTCGACCTGGTCGAGCGCTACGGCGCCACGCTGGTCTACGGTCCGCCGTCCACCCTGGCCGACATCGCCAGGTCCCAGCGGGAGGACCCGCGCGACGTCTCCACCCTGCGCCACGCCGTCACCGGCTCCGCGCCGGTGCTCCAGGAGCTGGTGGACGAGGTGCGCGAGACCCTCGGGGCCCGGACCTACTCGGTGTGGGGGATGTCCGAGTTCGGGCCGGTCACCATCACCCGGCTCGACTACAACCCGGACTGGGCGGCCAGCAGCAACGGCGGGCCGATCGACTCCATGGAGCTGCGCGTCGACGACCGCGACGACCCGGGCAAGCGCGCCCCGGTCGGCCGGCTGCGGGTGCGCGGCGCGGCGCAGGCCCTCGGGTACTACAAGCGCGAGGACGTCTTCGCCGCCGAGTTCAACGCCGAGGGCTGGTTCGACACCGGGGACTACGCGCGCGACGACGGCCGCGGCGGCATCCGCATCCTCGGCCGGGCCAAGGACGCCCTGATCCGCGACGACACCGTCGTCCCGATGACGGAACTCGAAGCGATCATCTCCCGGCACCCCGAGGTGACCGAGACCGCGCTGGTCGGGACCACCGGGCGCAGCGACGACCCGATCCTCGCGGTGGTCGCCACCGCCGGCGCGCAGCCCGGGCTGGAGGAGATCCACGCCGTGCTGCGCGAGGCCGGCCAGGACCCGCGCTTCTTCCCGGAGCGCGTGGTGGTCGTCGACGCCCTGCCGAAGACGCTCACCGGCAAGGTCCGCAAGGCCGAGCTGCGCCGCCGCTACGGCGGGCAGTGACCCACGCCGGATCGCCCCGGTCCCGCACCGCCGACCACCAGCCCCCTCCGATCCCTGGAGCACACCCATGCCCGAGCCCGCGAAGGTGACCCTGTCGGCGACGTTGGCCGCCGACGAGGCCCTCGCCCGCAGACGCGCCGCCGGCGAACAGGTCCTGATCATGGCCAGCGGCGAGATCGGCCTGCCGGTCCACCCCGAGCTGAGGGCCCGGCTGGCGGCCGCCGCCGACCGGTCCACCTACGGCCCGGTGGCCGGCAGCCCGGAGCTGCGGTCGGCGGCGGCCGGCTACTGGCAGCGGCGCGGTCTGGCCGCCGACCCGGAGCTGGTCGTCGCCGGGCCGGGCAGCAAGGCCCTGCTGTTCGCCCTGATCATGGCGGTCGGCGGCGACGTGGTGATCCCCCGGCCCAGCTGGGTCAGCTACGCCGCCCAGGCCGAGCTCGTCGGCGCCCGGGTCCTCAAGGTCCCCGTCCCGGCGGGGGAGGGCGGCGTACCGGACCCGGACCTGCTGCGCGAGACGGTCCTGGCGGCCCGCGCCGCGGGGCACGACCCGCGCTCCGTCGTCGTCACCCTGCCGGACAACCCCACCGGCGTCGTCGCCACGCCCGACACCGTCCGGCGGCTGGGCGAGGCGGCCCGGGAGCTGGACCTCGTCATCATCTCCGACGAGATCTACTGCGACCTGGTCTTCGACCCGGCCACGCCGGCGGTCTCCCCGGCCGCGTTCGCACCCGAGCGCACCGTGGTCACCACCGGGCTGACCAAGAACCTGGCGGTGGGCGGCTGGCGGACGGGCGTCGCCCTGCTGCCCGAGGGCGCCGCCGGGCGCCGGCTCCACGCCCGGCTGATCGCCATCGCCAGCCAGATCTGGTCCAGCCCGCCCGCCCCCGTCCAGGTGGCGGCCGCGTACGCCTTCGCCGAGCCGCCGGAGATCGTGGCGCACGTGGCGGCCTCGCGCCGGCTGCACGGGATCGTCGCCGCGGCGACGGCCGAGCGGTTCACCGCCGCCGGAGCGCTGCTGGCGCCGGTCCGCGCCACGTGCTACCTGTACCCGGACTTCGAGCCGCTGCGCGAGCGGCTCCGCTCCGTCCACGGGGTGCGCACCGGGACGGAGCTGGCCCGGCTGTTCACCGACCGCTACGGCGTCGGCGTGCTGGGCGCCGAGGCCTTCGGGGAGGCCGCCGAGCCGCTGCGGCTGCGCGCGGCCACCAGCCGGTTCTACGGCGAGACGGCGGAGCGGCAGCACGCCGCCCTGGAGGCCGCCGACCCGCTCGGGCTGCCGTGGATCCGGGCCGCCATCGACCGGGTCGACGAGGTCCTGACGGACCTCACCGCCCCGTCCACCACCCGGCTCCTGCCGGGCCGACCGCACCAACGAGCCTAGGAGGACCACCGAGATGTCCATACTTTTCGAATGCGAATACCAGGGTGAGCGGTACGTGGGCTTCGAGAAGCCCGTACCCGGGCAGGCTCTGACGCTGTACCGGGTGAACGACGGCCGGCTGCAGGCCGAGTTCATCGCCGCCGAGACCGCCGAGGACGTCGTCGCCGCGATCAAGGCCGAGGTCACCCCGATCACCGTCGAGGGCGGCGAGGAGCAGGTGAAGTACCTGCCGCCGCTGCTGCCCGAGGCCAGCGGGAACGCCCTGCTGAGCGGTTTCATGCGGACCCACAAGTCGAAGTTCGAGGGCGAGCCGGGCGAGGACGAGGAGTTCGTCGCGCCGAACTGGTTCTTCAAGGGCTTCGGTTCCTGGCTGCGGCTGCCCGGCGAGACCCTGGTCGTCCCGGAGAAGTCGGTGGCGCTGATCGAGGAGCCGGAGCTGGCCCTCGTCTACGTCAACGACGACGCGGGCAACCCGCGGTACGTCGGCTACACCTTCGGCAACGACCTGTGCGACATCGGCCTGCACATCCAGAACCCGGGCTGGAACCCGTACTGCAAGCTGTGCGACACCTCGATCACCCCGTGGCTGTTCCTCGGGGAGCCGCCGGCCTCCGTGACCGGCCGGGTCGTCATCGAGCGGGACGGCGTCCCCGCCTGGGAGGGCCCGTTCGACTGCGGCGAGGACGCCCTGTACTTCAAGATCCAGGACATGGTGGACAACCTGTTCGAGTACCCGGCGCTGCGCCGCCCGGGTCTGGTCAACTACGTCCTGCTCGGCGCCGACAAGGCGAGCTTCCACGACGGTTTCCGGATCGCCCACGGCGACCGCATCACCATCGACTTCAAGAGCCACGGCGTGGTGCTGGAGAACGAGGTGACGTTCACTCAGTCCAACTACCCGGCCTAGTCGTTCGGGGCTCGCCGCCGTTGGCCGGTTCCCGCCCTTCTGGCCCGATCCGCCTGCCCGGTGGGGTTGTCCGCCCCGCCGGGCAGGCGGGTTCCTGCGGAGCGTCCACCATGTGAGACGGTCTCGCCGCCGCATCGGAAGCCCCGCGGCCACCCCCGCGGCCGACTGTCCGGAGAGTCGTTCCGGGCCCGTGAACTGCACGTTTGATGGTCCGTCAACTCTGTTCAGCGCGACGCCGAGTGTCGTCCACCGGGCTCGCCGCACCCGCTACTTCCGCCAGAACATAAATAAGTCCATCATCTCTGCGGGAAACGGGATGACCGGGCGGTCGGCGGTTGTTGCGGCTGGCAGCGCGCTGCGTGGGGGCCGGGGGGCTTTGGCGTGCGACGAACCGGCACGCGACGAACCGCTCTCCGCCCGCAGTCGGCTCACCCCGTACCGCAGCAGCGTCCTGAATCCGCATTCGTATGAGAGTTCGAGGTATCAAGCATGGCAACCTCCCAGACCGGGCTGTCGGCAAGCTCCCCTCCGGACACACCCTCCGCGGAGGAGAGCCGGAAGCTCCCGATGTCCCCCCTGCTGGCCCTGGCCACGGCCGCCTTCGTGATGGTGCTGACCGAGGCGCTGCCCGCCGGCGTGCTGCCCGAGATGGCGCGCGACCTCTCGGTCAGCGAGTCCGCGGCGGGGCAGGCGCTGACGATCTACGCGATCGCCACCGGCGTCTCGGCCATCCCGCTCGCCGCGGCCACGGCCGGCTGGCGCCGCAAGCAGCTGGTCCTGGTGGCGGTGGTGGCCTTCATCCTCGCCAACACGGTCACCGCCATCTCGTCGAGCTACGTCCTGACCATGGGGTTCCGTCTCGTCGCCGGTGTGGCCGCGGCCGCCGTCTGGGGTGAACTCGTGGTGTACGCGCGCCGGCTGGCGCCGCCGCACCTGGTCGGCCGGGCCATCGCGATCACCATGATCGGCATCCCGCTCGCCCTGTCGCTGGGCATCCCGGCCGGCACCTTCCTCGGCAAGGTCTTCGGCTGGCGCCTGACCTTCGGTCTGATCACCGCCGTCACCGTGCTGCTGCTGCTCTGGATCATCGCGTCCGTGCCCGACCACCCGGGGCAGAAGGCCGAGCACCGCGAGCCGATCCTCCAGGCCCTGCGCCTGCCCGGGGTGTCGATCATCCTGGTCGTGGTGGCCGCGTACGTGCTCGCCCACAACACCTTCTACACGTACATCGCCTCGTTCCTCGACGAGAACAAACTGGGGGACAACCGCGACACCGTCCTCCTGGTCTTCGGCCTCGCCTCGATGCTGAGCATCTGGATCACCGGCACGCTGATCGACCGCTATCTGCGCGAACTGACCATCGCCAGCTGCGTCCTGTTCACCGTGGCGGCGGTCTTCCTCGCGCTGACGCCGGGCAGCCCGGTGGCCGTCTACGGGGCGATGGTGCTGTGGGGCCTCGGCTGGGGCGGCCTGGCCACCCTGCTGCAGACCGCCGTCACCAACACGGGCGGCAGCCGCGGCCAGGCCCTGCTGGTCACGGTCTGGAACTCGTTCATGGCCGGTGGCGGCGTGGCCGGCGGGGTGCTGCTCTCGGCGGCCGGCCCGGGCTCGTTCCCGTGGACCGTGCTGGTGCTGGTGATCCCGCTGATCGCCCTCGTGTTCGCCGCCCGTACGCACGCCTTCCCGGCGAAGCGCGCGGGAGGTCCAACTACCTGTCCTTCCACGACGCACTGCCCGAGATCATCCAGGCGCCCACCTCGGCACTGGCCGACGGCCGCCTCCCGGCCGGCGCGTTCC
>NZ_JBEPAA010000120.1:0-15943 GCF_040298365.1 Kitasatospora sp. NPDC001603 | reverse complement strand
CCCGGCATCCGTACGGATACTCAGGTCGCGCGGGGGCGCGGCGGCCGGCGCCGGCGTACGCGGGTCGCCTAGCCGCCCGCGACCGGCTCCGGCGGGCGGCTCAGAGCCCGCGCAGGGCGCCGCCGTCGACCGGGATCATCACACCGGTCAGATAGGAGGCGGCGGGGGAGAGCACGAAGGCGGCGACCTTCCCGAACTCCGCCGGGGTGCCGTAGCGGCGGAGCGGGATGCCGGCGCTGTTGCGGGCCCGGGCGGCGGCGGGGTCGCCGCCGAGGGCGTCCAGTTCGCGGACCCGGTCGGTGTCGATCCTGGCCGGGAGCAGGCCGACCACCCGGATCCCGCGCGGGCCCAGCTCGTCGGCGAGCGACTTGGCGGCCATCGCCAGGCCCGGCCGCAGCCCGTTGGAGATGCCCAGGCCGGGGATCGGCTCGCGGACCGAACCGGAGAGCACGAAGCCGATCACACCGCCCTCGCCGAGCGCCTCGGCCGCGGCCCGGGCCAGCCGCAGGGCGCCGAGGAAGACCGACTCGAAGGCGCCGCGCCAGGCCTCCTCGGGGGCGGTGCTCACCGGGCCGGGCGGCGGGCCGCCGACGCTGATCAGCACGCCGTCCAGCCGGCCGAAGCGCTCCACGGCCGCGCCGAGCAGCCGCCCGGCGGTCTCCGGGTCAGCGTTGTCGGCGACCAGGCCGTGCGCCGCGCCGCTGCCGCCGAGGGCGTCGAGCTCGGCCACCGCCGCGTCGACGGACTCCTTGTTCCGCCCGCTGACCAGCACCCGGGCGCCGTCGGCGGCGAGCTCGCGGGCGGCCGCCAGGCCGAGGCCCCGGGTGGCGCCGGTGACCACGTACACCGTGTCCTTCAGTCCAAGATCCATGGTTCCCATCCTGCCGGGTCGGGGGAGCGGCGGGGTAGGGGGCACGGCGGCCGCCGCGGCCCGGGGCGGCGGCGAGTTTCGGCCGACTGCGTCCGGGAGCTGGCCTTGACGCCCGCGTCAAGGTCTACCGTCGTACCCGACGGCGTTCGAACGGCGGTCGGAAGGAACGGGTGCGGTCATGCGGATCGGTGAGCTGGCGGAGCGGGCGGGGACGACCACCCGGGCACTGCGGTACTACGAGCAGCTCGGGCTCTTACCCGCCCGACGGGCCGGCAACGGCTACCGCGCGTACGGCGAGGACGATCTGCGGCTGCTGAAGCAGATCCGCACGCTCCAGGACTTCGGTTTCGAACTGGAGGAGACCCGCCCGTTCGTCGAGTGCCTGCGGGCGGGCCACCCGGAGGGGGACTCCTGCCCGGCCTCGTTGGAGGTCTACCGGCGCAAGCTGGCCGAGCTGGACGAGTGCATCACCCGGCTCCAGGAGGTCCGTACGCAGGTGGCCGAGCAGTTCGCCCGGGCCGAGCAGGCCCGTGACGAGCTGGCGGCCGAGGCCGCCTGGCAGACGCCGCAGTGTGAGTTGGCAGTCGAGTGGGAGGAGCGGTAGATGGGGAAGATCGCTGGAGTGCCGGAGGTCACGGACGACACGTTCGCGACCGAGGTGCTGGGGGCCGAAGGGCCGGTCCTGGTGGAGTTCACGGCGGACTGGTGCCCGCCGTGCCGCCAGATGGTGCCGGTGCTGGCCGACATCGCGAAGGAGCAGGCGCACCGGCTCACGGTGGTCACCGTGGACGTGGACCACAATCCGCAGACCCAGGCCGCGTACGGGGTCCTGTCGATGCCGACGCTGATGGTCTTCCGGGGCGGTGAGCCGGTGAAGTCCATGGTCGGCGCCCGGGCCAAGGTGCGGCTGCTGCGCGAACTGGAGGACGTGCTGTAGCTCGCGGGCTACGCCGGCACGCTCTCCTGCTCCACCTCGGCCTCGGCGGCCTCCTTGGCGCGGTCCTTGGCCTCGCGGCGCACCATCACCCAGAAGCCGACCGGGATCATCGCCGTGAACAGCCACCACTGGACCGCGTACGCCATGTGCGGGCCGATGTCGGAGTGGTTGGGCTCGGGCAGCAGCTCGGGCTGGTCGGCCGGGGCCGGGGTGGTGGTGGTGAGCTCCAGGTAGCCGCCGAGCAGGGTGGCGCCGGTCTCGCCGGCCTGCTGCTCGGTGCTGATCAGGTTGAACTGCCGGTCCGGCAGGCCGGCCCGGTCCCGGATGCCGCTGCCGGCCGCGGTCTCGTCGGCGCGCAGGCGGCCGGTGAGGGTGACCTCCCCGGCCGGCGCGGCCGGCACCTGCGGGTACTCGGTGGCGGAGCCGCCGGACGCCACCCAGCCGCGGTTGACCAGGACGCTGCCCTTGCCGTCGGAGAGCCGGAGCGGGGTGACGACGAAGTAGCCGATCTTGTCCCCGCCGGAACCGGTCCGCTTGCGGACCACGAACTCGTGCGCCGGGTCGTACTCCCCGGTCGCCGTCACCGTCCGCCAGGTCAGGTCCTTGGGGACGGTGAAGCCGGGCGAGCCCGACAGCGTGTCGAACGGGACCGGCCGGCCGGTGAGTGCCTGGGCGATGAGCTCGTTGCGGGCCACGCGTGCCTCGTGGCGGTGCAGCTGCCAGAACCCCAGCCGGATGGTGGTGGGGATCAGCAGCAGGGCGATCAGCAGCGTGATCACCCAGCGCCGCGAGAGCAGAAAACGGTACACACGGGCACGGTACGCCCACCTCACAACCGGATCACGCACCGGGGTGCGGGGCGACCTCGCGCAGCAGATGCAGGAAGGCGTCCTCGCCGAGGACCGGCGTGCCGACCTCGCGGGCCTTGCGGGCCTTGCCGCTCCAGCCCCCGGGCTCGTTGGTGACCAGCAGGCTGGTGAGCCGGCTCACCGAGGAGGCGATGTGCAGGCCGGCCTCCACCGCGCGGTCCTCCAGCACCTCGCGGTCGGTCGCGGTGTCGCCGGTGAACGCCACCCGCATGCCCTGCACCAGCGGCTTGCCGTCCTCCCAGCGCCCCGGGTTCGGGTAGGGGCACGGCGGGCGCTTCCTGGCCTGCCGGTAGGAGGCGCCGGTCCAGGAGCCGCGGGCGGGGGAGGCGGGCTCCTCCACGCCGAGGTCGGTGACGGCCACACAGGTCTGCAGCGGCAGTGGGACGCCCCCCGAGCGGGCCAGGTGCAGGCTGGGCCGGAACGCCTCGGCCAGCACCCGGGCGTCGTCGAGGGCGTTGTGCGCCTGGCGCTGGCGGACGCCGAAGTACGCCGCGAGCGAGGCCAGCTTGCCGTTGGGCAGCGGCAGCCGCAGGTCGCGGGAGAGGACCATGGTGCAGAGCCGCTGGTCCACCGGGGCGCGCAGGCCGGCCCGGGAGAACTCGCGGGAGATCATGTTCCAGTCGAAGAGCGCGTTGTGGGCGACCATCACCCGGCCGCGCAGCCGCTCGGCGAACTCGTCGGCGATCTCCGGGAAGCTGGGCGCGCCCGCCAGCACGTCGTCGGTGAGGCCGTGGATCCAGACCGGGCCGGGATCGCGCCCGGGGTTGACCAGCGTGTACCAGTGGTCGGTGACCTCCCCGTCGGCGTCCAGCTGGTAGAGGCCGGCCGAGATGACGCGGTCCGAGCGGCCGAGCCCGGTGGTCTCGACGTCGACCACCGCGAAACCCTCGTCGGGGGCGGCGGAGCGCTGGGCGGGGACGGGGACGGTCCGCGGCGCGCCGTTCGTCTCGGGCTGGATCGCATGCATGGTCAAACAGAATAAGCGCCGCCGCGACCGGGCTCGGCCGAAATGTTCGTACCGGTCGGCCGGAATAGAGTGGGACGCGTATTCGTCGTACACCCAGTCGAATATCCCCCGGCCGCACCACACCCCCACGCGGCCGTCTCTGCGAAGGACGAGTCCCCATGCGCGCCACCGTGATCCACGGCCCGAACGACATCCGGATCGAGGAGGTGCCGGACCCGGTGATCCAACGCCCGACCGATGCCGTGGTGCGGGTGGTGAACGCCTGCATCTGCGGCAGCGACCTCTGGGCCTACCGGGGCGTGGCGGCGCGGACGGCCGGGCAGCGGATCGGGCACGAGTTCCTCGGCGTGGTCGAGGAGGTCGGCACCGAGGTCCGCGACGTGCGCCCGGGCGACTTCGTGGTCGCCCCGTTCGTCTGGTCGGACGGCACGTGTGATTTCTGTCGCGAGGGCCTGCAGACCTCCTGCCCGCACGGCGGCTTCTGGGGCGAGGTCGGCTCGGACGGCGGCCAGGGCGAGGCCGTGCGCGTGCCGTTCGCCGACGGCACCCTGGTGCGGCTGCCCGGCGAGGCGGCGGGCGACGAGAAGCTGCTGCCGAACCTGCTCGCCCTCTCCGACGTGATGGCCACCGGCCACCACGCGGCCGTCACGGCGGGCGTGCGCGCCGGTGCCACCGTCGCGGTGGTCGGCGACGGCGCGGTCGGCCTGTGCGGCGTCCTGGCGGCGCACCGGCTCGGCGCGGGCCGGATCATCGCGCTCGGCCGGCACACCGCCCGTACCGACCTGGCCCGGCGCTTCGGGGCGACGGACGTGGTCGCCGAGCGCGGCGAGGCGGCGATCGAGGCGGTCAAGGAGCTGACCGGGGGACAGGGCGCGCACGCCGTGCTGGAGGCCGTCGGTACCGAGGAGTCGATGCGGACCGCGATCTCGATCGCCCGGGACGGCGGCGCGGTCGGGTACGTCGGCGTCCCGCACGGCGGTAGCGCCGGCGTGGACATCGGCCAGATGTTCGGCCGAAACGTTTCGCTCAGGGGCGGAGTCGCGCCGGCCCGCGCGTACATCCCCGAGCTGCTGCCGGACGTCCTCTCCGGCGCCATCGAGCCCGGCCTGGTCTTCGACCGCACCGTCGACCTGGACGGTGTCCCGGACGGCTACCGGGCGATGGACGACCGCTCCGCGCTGAAGGTGCGGATCGCTTTCTGACGCATCGTCACCACAGGCTCCACGAAGGGCGGCACCGCACATCGGTGCCGCCCTTCCCGTTGTCGGGAAGTGATGGTTTTCGGCCAATTGACTAGCGCGAGCGGGTGAACGGATGGCTGGTCACGGACAACCCCTTTCGGAGCGGGCACGACCCTCCTAGCATTGCGCGGCGCGCATCCGGACTGTGACGCCCCTCACGTCCGATCGTTCCACTGGTGCGACCACTACGCCGAAGGAGTGAGGAGACAGCGTGGAATCGCCGCCGATCACCACTGCCCCTACCGAAGTCCAACTCATTGAAGAGGGCGAGGAGTTCCGCACCCTTCGAAGCTCGTTCCGGAGCTTCGCCTTCCCGGTCACCATCGGCTTCGTCCTCTGGTACCTGCTCTACGTCCTGCTCTCCAGCTACGCCCCCGGCCTCATGGGCACCAAGGTGGCCGGGCACGTCAACGTCGCCCTGGTGCTGGGGCTGCTGCAGTTCGTCACCACCTTCGCCATCGCGGCCTGGTACGCGCGCTACGCGGACCGGCGGCTCGACCCGCCCGCCGCCGCGATCCGCGAAGCCCAGGGCGCCGTGGTCCACGCTCCCCGGGAGGCCGCCGAATGACCCTGCTCGCCAGCTCCGCCACCGAGCACCGCGGTCTGACGATGACCCTGTTCGGGTTCTTCGTCCTGGCCACCCTCGGCATCACCGTCTGGGCCGGACGGCAGACCAAGGGCGCCGCCGACTTCTACGCCGGCGGCCGGAGCTTCACCGGGTTCCAGAACGGCCTGGCCATCTCCGGCGACTACATGTCCGCCGCGTCCTTCCTCGGCATCGCCGGCGCCATCGCGCTCTCCGGCTACGACGGCTTCCTCTACTCGATCGGCTTCCTGGTCGCCTGGCTGGTCGCCCTGCTGCTGGTCGCCGAACCGCTGCGCAACTCCGGCCGCTACACCATGGCCGACGTCCTGGCCTTCCGGATGAAGCAGCGCCCCGTCCGGACCGCCGCGGGAATCTCCACCATCGTGGTGTCGATCTTCTACCTGCTCGCCCAGATGGTCGGCGCCGGCACGCTGGTCGCCCTGCTGCTCGGCGTCAGCGGGGACGGCACCAAGCGGCTGACCATCGTCGCGGTCGGCGCCCTGATGGTGATCTACGTGGTGATAGGGGGCATGAAGGGCACCACCTGGGTGCAGATCGTCAAGGCGGTGCTGCTGATCGCGGGCACCGCCCTGATGACCGTCCTGGTGCTGGCCAAGTACCACTTCAACCCCTCCGCGCTGCTCGGCGCCGCCGCCGACGCCAGCGGCAAGGGCGCCGCGTTCCTCGAACCGGGGCTGAAGTACGGGGTCAACGGGACGACCAAGCTCGACTTCCTCAGTCTCGGGATCGCGCTGGTGCTCGGCACCGCGGGCCTGCCGCACATCCTGGTCCGCTTCTACACCGTCCCCACCGCCAAGGCCGCCCGGAAGTCCGTGCTCTGGGCGATCGGCATCATCGGGGGCTTCTACCTGATGACCCTGGCGCTCGGCTTCGGCGCGGCCGCGCTGGTCGGCCCCAAGGCGATCAAGGCGGCCAACCCGGCCGGCAACACCGCCGCCCCGCAGCTCGCCGAGCAGCTCGGCGGCGGCCCGGGCACCACCGGTGGCGCGATCCTGCTCGCGGTGATCTCGGCGGTGGCCTTCGCCACCATCCTGGCCGTGGTGGCAGGCCTCACCCTGGCCTCCTCGGCCTCCTTCGCCCACGACCTCTACGCCAACGTCATCCGGCGCGGCAAGGCGTCCGAGAAGGAGGAGATCCTCTCGGCCAAGTGGGCCGCGGTCGCGATCGGCGCGGTCGCCATCGTGCTCAGCCTCTTCGCGGGGAAGCTCAACACCGCCGCCCTGGTCGCGCTGGCCTTCGCGGTGGCCGCCTCCGCCAACCTGCCCACGCTGCTCTACTCGCTGTTCTGGAAGCGCTTCACCACGACCGGCGCGGTCAGCTCGGTCTACGCCGGGCTGGTCAGCTCGGTGACGCTGGTGTTCTTCTCGCCGGTCGTCTCCGGCGGCAAGGCCTCGCTCTTCCCGGACGCCGACTTCCACTGGTTCCCGCTGGAGAACCCCGGACTGGTCTCCATCCCGATCGGCTTCCTGGCCGGCTGGATCGGCACCCTGCTCTCCAAGGAGAAGGCCGACCCGGCGAAGTACGCTGAACTCGAGGTCCGCTCGCTGACCGGGCTGGGCGCCCACTGACGGGCGGGTGATGACTAAGCTGGCCCGGCCCCGCGGGAGCGGGGACCGGGCCGGCCGCACTCCCGGCCGCATACTCACGGGAAGGGACCGCCGTGCTGCTCGACACCTTCGGCCGGCAGGCCGTCGACCTGCGGGTCTCCCTCACCGACCGGTGCAACCTGCGCTGCACCTACTGCATGCCCGAGGAGGGCCTGCAGTGGCTGGCCAAGCCCGACCTGCTCACCGACGAGGAGATCGTCCGGCTGGTCGGCCTCGCCGTGCGCGAGCTCGGCGTCCGGGAGGTCCGGTTCACCGGGGGTGAGCCGCTGCTGCGCCCGGGGCTGGTCGGCATCGTCGCCGCCTGCTCCGCGCTCGAACCCCGCCCCGAGCTCTCGCTGACCACCAACGGCATCGGCCTCGCCCGGACCGCCGGGGCGCTGCGCGCCGCCGGGCTGGACCGGGTCAACGTCTCGCTCGACACCCTCGACCCGGACACCTTCCACACCCTCACCCGTCGCCGCCGCCACCAGGACGTGCTGGACGGGCTGAGCGCCGCCGTCGCCGCCGGGCTGACGCCGGTCAAGCTGAACGCCGTCCTGATGCGCGGGGTCAACGACCACGAGGCGCCCGAGCTGCTCGCCCGGTGCCTGGCGGAGGGCTACGAGCTGCGGTTCATCGAGCAGATGCCGCTGGACGCCCAGCACGGCTGGGACCGCTCGTCGATGGTGACCGCCGGGGAGATCCTGGAACGGCTCGCCACCCGGTTCACGCTGACCCCCGAGCCCTCGGACCGCCGCGGCGCGGCTCCGGCCGAGCGCTGGCTGGTGGACGGCGGCCCGGGCCGGGTCGGCGTGATCGCCTCGGTCACCCGGCCGTTCTGCCGCGCCTGCGACCGCACCCGGCTGACCGCAGACGGCCAGGTCCGCAACTGCCTGTTCGCGACCGGCGAGACGGACCTGCGGACGGCGCTGCGGTCGGGCGCCGGGGACGACGAGATCGCCGAGCTCTGGCGTGCGGCGATGTGGGGCAAGAAGGCCGGGGCCGGGATCGACGCCCCGGAGTTCCTGCAGCCCGAGCGGCCGATGTCCGCGATCGGCGGCTGACCGGCTCCGTACCGCCGGGCCCTGTCGCCGGGCCCTGTCGCCGGACGCTACGCGGACGGTTCGGCGGGGCCCGGCGCGTCCGGCGCGGTCCAGTCGGCGAGGGCGACGACCTCCTTGAGGAAGCCGCGCACGCCGAGGAACTGCGAGAGGTGCTCGCGGTGCTCCTCGCAGGCCGCCCAGGTCTTGCGGCGGTCGGGGGTGTGCAGCTTCGGGTTGTTCCAGACCAGCACCCACCGGGCGTCCGCCCGGCAGCCCTTGGCCGAGCAGACCGGTGCCTGCGTCTGCGGGGAGCCCGGGGATTCCATGGTGCCGTCCTCAGCGATAGCGGGTCGTCTGCACCGCCAGTCTTTCACGCTCCCGGACGGCGACGGCGCGTCCGGGCATGGCGACGCCGGGCAGCCACGGGGGGAGCCGCCCGGCGTCGGTCCGTCGCTCCGACGGGGGATGCGGAGCGCGTACGCAGTATGTCACGGCAGGACCCCGGCATGGGGAGGTCTTGCATGATTAATCTGAGGTTCTTTTGAGCTTTCTGTCGAGGGAGTCGCTGGAAAACCCCCTAAAACGGACAGTCAGTTCGATGGCTGTGAAGAATCGGTGGGCACGCTCCGTGCCACACCGGCATCATGTGAAGCGCCGGCCCCACCAGTACCGCCGGGGCCGAGCATCAGTACGGTCTCCGGCGGTACGTCGAAGGTGCTCGGCAGCCCCGGCGCCCGCTCGCGGCCGGCGTTGGCGATCAGCACCGCGAAGTAGGGCAGCAGCACCGCGCCCGCGAGTGCGGCGAACGCGAGCACCCGCTGGACGTCCCACAGGACCACCGCGAGCAGCACGCAGACGGTGCGGAGCAGCATCGAGGCCACGTAGCGGCGCTGTCGGCCCCGGACGTCCTCGGTGAGGCTGCTGCGTGCCCCCGTGATCCGGTGGACCTGTCCACCGCCGGCGCTCTTGCCCATGTCCTACCGCCCTCGTCCACGCACCTGCCGTGCCTCGCAGCGCGGCCACTTCACGGTACGCCGCGCGGGGGCGGCCGACGAGACCGGGGGCGGACGCCGCGTCCTAATGGAGCAGGGAGAGGTACTCCGGGGGTACCGCGTCGGTCAGCCAGACGCCGTTGGCGCTGATCCGGAAGGCGTGACCGGCCGCCGCCATGGCGGCGGCGTCGACCGCCAGGACCACCGGCCGGCCGTGCCGGGAGCCGACCCGCAGCGCGGTGTCGGTGTCGGCCGAGAGGTGGACGTCCTGGCGGGCCATCGGCCGCAGGCCCTGGCGGAATATCGCGTCCAGGCTCCGGGAGGCGGTGCCGTGGAACAGCCGGGCCGGCGGCTCGGCGGCGGCCAGACCGAGGTCGACCGCCACCGTGTGCCCCTGGCTGGCGCGGATCGAGAGACCGTCGTCGGAGTAGGCGAAGCGGCGCTTGTTGTTGGTCGCCACCACGTGGTCCAGCTCGGACCTGGTCAGCCGGGTGCCGTTCGCCGCCAGCGCGGCGAGCAGCACGTCCACCCCGACCCAGCCGGCCTCGTCCAGCGTGATCCCGATCCGCTCGGGCTCGTGCCGCAGGACGCGGGACAGGGTCTTGCTGGTCCTGACCGTGCGCTTCTCGTCCATCTCTCCCGATCCCTCGCCCCCGAGCCGGCTAGGAGGCCTGGCTCACCGAACTCATGTTGAACCCCGCGACCCGCACCGGCGGCATCGCGGCCCGGGTGAACCAGTCGCCCCACTCACGCGGCAGGCAGCGCTCCGTCCGGCCCACCTCGGTGATCCGGCCGAGCAGGTCGACCGGCGACTCGTTGAACCTGAAGTTGTTCACCGCGCCGACCACCTGGCCGTTCTCCACCAGGTACACGCCGTCCCGGGTGAGGCCGGTGAGCAGCAGGTTCGCCGGGTCCACCTCGCGGATGTACCAGAGGCAGGTGACCAGCAGGCCGCGCTCGGTGCGGGCGATCATCTCGTCCAGGGTCGGCGCGCCCGCTCCGTCGGCCGTCTCCAGCACCAGGTTGTCCACCGCCGGGCGCAGTGCCAGGCCGGTGAGCCCGGCGGAGTGCCGGGTGGTGATCAGCTCGGCCAGCTCGCCGTCGCGGATCCACTCGGTGGCGGTGAGCTCCAGGCCGTTGTCGAAGACCGAGGAGTCCCCGCCGGTGGAGTGGGTCAGGACGAAGGGCGCCGCCTCCAGCCCCGGCTCGGCCGGGTCGGAGCGCAGCGTCAGCGGCAGGGCGGCCAGCTTGTCGCCCACCCTGGTGCCGCCGCCCGGCTTGGAGAAGACCGTCCGGCCCTCGGCGGCGTCCCGGCCGCCGGCGGACCAGCTGAGGTAGACCATCAGGTCGGCCACGGCCGAGGGCGGCAGCAGCGTCTCGTAGCGGCCGGCCGGCAGGTCGATCTTCCGGGCGCCCCAGGCCAGCCGCTTGGTCAGCTCGGTGTGCAGCGCGGCGACGTCCACGTCGGAGAAGTCCCGGGTGGCGGCGCCCGCCCAGGCGGAGCCGGACAGGTCGGCGGTCTTGGCGTTCAGCTCGACCGTGCCGGTCGGCTGGTCGTGGCGCAGCCGCAGGCCGGTGGAGGTGCCCAGGTAGCTGGAGACCACCTCGTGCCGGGCGAAGCCGTACAGCAGCTCGCCCTGGGCGGCGGCCCGGGCGAAGGCCTCGCCGAGGGCGGGCGCGAAGGCCGCGAAGACCTCGATCGAGGTCTCGGCCGGGGGCCCGGCGAAGTCGGGCGAGGACGGCCGGTCGGCCACCAGCGGCTGCGCGTCCTCGGCCGGACCGGCCGCCAGGGCGGCCTGCTCGGCGGCCCGCACCAGGCCCTCCACCTCGTCCGCGGTGACGGCCTCGCGGGAGACCACGCCGGAGGCGGTGCCCTCGGCGCCGGCCACCGTGGCGATCACGGTGAGCCGCCGGCCCCTGGTCACCCCGTTGGTGGTGAGCGCGTTGCCGGCCCAGCGCAGGTTGGCGGTCGACTCCTCGTCGGCGATCACCACGCAGCCGTCGGCGCGGGAGAGGCCGAGCGCCAGCTCGACGAGTTCGTGGGGCTGAATCGCGGTCATCAGTGACCCGCCTCCTGCTGGGTGTTGAGCACGTTGACGTTGCGGAACAGCGCCGAGGGGCAGCCGTGGCTGACCGCCGCGACCTGGCCGGGCTGGGCCTTGCCGCAGTTGAAGGCCCCGCCGAGCACGTAGGTCTGCGGGCCGCCGACGGCCGCCATCGAGCCCCAGAAGTCGGTGGTGGTGGCCTGGTAGGCGAAGTCCTTGACCTGGCCCGCGAGTTCGCCGTTGCGGATGGCGTAGGCGCGCTGACCGGTGAACTGGAAGTTGTAGCGCTGCATGTCGATCGACCAGGAGCGGTCGCCGACGATGTACAGGCCGTTCTCCACGCCGGCGAACAGGCCCTCGGTGTCGGGGCCGTCGGCGGCCGGCTGGAGCGAGACGTTGGCCATCCGCTGGACCGGGACGTGGGCGGGGGAGTCGGCGAAGGCGCAGCCGTTGGAGCGGTCGAAGCCCTTGAGCTCCGCCATGCCGCGGTCGAGCTGGTAGCCGACCAGGACACCGTCCTTGACGAGGTCCCAGGACTGCGTGGCGACGCCCTCGTCGTCGTAGCCGATGGTGGAGAGGCCGTGCTCGGCGGTGCGGTCGCCGGTGACGTGCATCAGCTCGGAGCCGTAGCGCAGCGAGCCCAGCTTGTCGAAGGTGGCGAAGGAGGTGCCGGCGTAGGCGGCCTCGTAGCCGAGCGCGCGGTCCAGCTCGGTGGCGTGGCCGATCGACTCGTGGATCGTCAGCCAGAGGTTGGACGGGTCGACGACCAGGTCGTAGCGGCCCGGCTCGACGCTCGGCGCCTTCATCTTCTCGGCCAGCAGGGCGGGCAGTTCGGCCAGCTCGGCGTCCCAGTCCCAGCCGGTGCCGCGCAGGTACTCGAAGCCGCGCCCGGCCGGCGGGGCCAGCGTGCGCATCGAGTCGAAGGCCCCGGTGCGCTCGTCCACCGAGGTGGCCTCCAGCGAGGGGTGCAGCCGGATCCGCTGCTGGGTGGTGACGGTGCCGGCGGTGTCGGCGTAGAACTTGTTCTCCTGCACCGTCAGCAGGCTGGCGCTGACGTGCGAGACGCCCTCGGCGCCGAGCAGGCGCGCGCTCCAGTCGGCGAGCAGCGCGGTCTTCTCCGCGTCCGGCACCTCGAAGGGGTTCAGCTCGTACGCGGAGACCCAGGTGGCGTCCGGGTAGACCGGCTCGTCCGCCAGCTCGACGCGCTCCTTCGCACCGGCCGCCCGGCTGATCCCGCCGGACAGCCGGGCCACCGCGACGGCCTGTTCGGCGACCCGCGCCGCCGCGGCCCCGGTGAGGTCGACCCCGGCGGCGAAGCCCCAGGCGCCGTCCAGCAGCACCCGGACGGCGAAGCCGAGCTGGACGCTGTCGGAGGTGCCGGCCGGCCGGGCGTCGCGCAGCCGCCAGGACGCGCTGCGGACCCGCTCCAGGCGGAAGTCGGCGTGTTCGGCGCCGAGTTCCCGGGCGCGGGTGAGTGCCGCGTCGGCCAGGGCGCGCAGCGGGTAGGCGAGGAACAGCGGGTCGACGGCGCGCCCGTGCGGGGCGCCGGAACTGCTGGTCGGGGACATCGGAGGCAAGCGGGCTCCCTGGTCGGGGGGATGACGGTGCGGGTACTCCGAACCGGGTACCCGCACGGCATCATGTCCCGTTCAGGGGGTTTCGGCCAGCGCATTCGGGCGGTGACACGCGGCGGCCGCCGCCCCCGGGGATCCGGTCAGCCGACCGTCTCCCACCAGCCGTCCAGCTCCGGCGGGTTGTCGACGTCCACCCGCTCGCCGGGGCGCGGCACCGCGAGCGGGACGGCCTGCGCCTTGGCCTCGACCAGCAGCCGCTCGATCGGCTCGGCCCAGGGGTGCAGGCCCAGGTTGAAGGTGCACCAGTGGACGGGCACCAGCAGGCCGGCGTTCAGCTCGCGGTGGGCGAGGACGGCGTCCTCCGGCGTCATGTGGATGTCCGCCCAGGCCGTGTCGTAGGCGCCGATCTGCATCAGGGCGGCGTCGAACGGGCCGTGCTGCTCGCCGATCCGCGCGTAGCCCTCGAAGTAGCCGGAGTCCCCGGTGTAGAAGACCTTGCGGGTCGGCCCGGCGATCACCCAGGAGCCCCAGAGCGTGGTGTTGCGGGTCAGACCGCGCCCGGAGAAGTGGTGGGCGGAGGTGAGCGTGACGGCGAGTTCGCCGAGCGTGCAGGTCTCGTCCCAGTCCAGCTCGATGATCCGGTGCTCCGGGACGCCCCAGCGGCGCAGGTGGCCGCCGATGCCGAGCGGCACCGCGAACGGCGCGGACTGGCTGCGGACCAGCCGCTTGACCGTCGCCATGTCCAGGTGGTCGTAGTGGTCGTGCGAGATGAGCACCGCGTCGACCTGCGGCAGCTCCTCCAGCTCGACCGGCACCGGGTGCAGCCGCTTGGGGCCGACGTGCGCCGTGGGGGAGCAGCGCTCGCTCCAGACCGGGTCGAGCAGCACCCGGGTGCCCTCGATCTCGACCAGCGCGGAGGCGTGCCCGTACCAGGTGATCTCCACGCCCTCGGCGGCCTCGCGCGGTCCGCCGGCCGGGCGGACGGTGGGCACCGGGTGGGCCGGGACCCGGCCCTCGCGCTGGAACAGCATCCGGCGCACGGTGTCCCGGTCGATGTCCGGCGCGGACTTGGCCCGGGCCAGGGTGGACGGCGCGTTGTGGAAGACGCCGTCCCGGTACTGCGGGGAGTTGCGCACCCGGGCCTCCCGGGCGGCGTCCGGCCGCCGTCCGAAGGCCGCCGGCAGGTCGCGCAGCGACCAGGCGGCCGCTCCCGCGCCGGCCGCCAGGGCGGCCAGGGCCAGCAGTCGTCCCCGCCGGTGGGTGGTACCGGACTGTGCGTCGCTCATCCGTGCTCTGCCTTCGCTCGTCGCCGTGGCCGCCGGGCCCCGCGCGCCGGGACCCGTCCGGGAACTTCGGTACGGCCGGCCCCGGTCGTCCCGCACCACGGGGGCAACGGGTGCGCCCCGTCGCGTTGTTCCCGGAAGACCGCCGCAGTGGACGCCACAAGGGTAGGCCGGGGCGGTCGGCGACCGGGGACGGGCGGGCTCCGGTACGGATTGTCGGATTGCGACAGTTCCTTCGGTGAGGCGCTGTGGGAGCCCGATTCGTCGCCGCCCGGGGCCGACCGATAGCGTCACACTGCGTGCTCATACCGACGTACGCGCACACTACGGAGAGAGGTGGATCGTTGAGCCGCTCGGTTCTCGTCACCGGAGGAAACCGGGGCATCGGCCTCGCGATCGCCCTGGCCTTCGCCGAGGCGGGCGACAAGGTCGCCATCACCAGCCGCTCGGGTGAGGTTCCCGCGGAGCTGGCCAAGTACGACGTGCTCGCGGTGCGCTGCGACATCACCGACAACGCGCAGGTCGACGCGGCGTTCACGGAGATCGAGGCCAAGCACGGCGGGGTCGAGGTGCTGGTCGCCAACGCGGGCATCACCCACGACACCCTGCTGCTGCGGATGTCCGAAGAGGACTTCACCTCCGTCGTGGACACCAACCTGACCGGGGCGTTCCGGGTGGTCAAGCGCGCCTCCAAGCTGATGATGCGCGCGCGCAAGGGCCGGGTCGTGCTGATCTCCTCGGTGGTCGGTCTCACCGGCTCCCCGGGCCAGGCCAACTACGCCGCCTCCAAGGCCGGCCTGGTCGGCTTCGCGCGCTCGCTGGCGCGTGAGCTCGGCCCGCGCAACATCACCGTCAACGTGGTCGCCCCCGGCTTCGTCGACACCGACATGACCGCAGTGCTCAGCGACGAGCGCCGCGCGGAGATCGTCTCGGGCGTGCCGCTGGGCCGCTACGCGGCGCCCGCCGAGGTCGCCAACACCGTGCGGTTCCTCGGTTCGGACGAGGCCGCGTACATCACCGGAGCCGTCATTCCCGTAGACGGCGGATTGGGCATGGGTCACTGAGCATGAGTGGAATCCTTGAGGGCAAGCGGATCCTGATCACCGGAGTGCTGATGGAGTCCTCCATCGCCTTCCACACCGCGAAGCTCGCGCAGGAGCAGGGCGCGGAGATCATCCTCACCGCCTTCCCCCGGCCCAGCCTCACCGAGCGGATCGCCAAGAAGCTGCCGAACCCGGTCAAGGTGCTGGAGCTGGACGTCTCCAGCGAGGAGCAGCTGGCCGGCATCGCCGACCAGGTCCGCGAGCACCTGCCGACCCTGGACGGCATCGTCCACTCGATCGGCTTCGCCCCGCAGGACGCCCTGGGCGGCAACTTCCTGAACACGCCGTGGGAGTCCGTGGCGACCGCCATGCACGTCTCGGCGTTCTCGCTGAAGTCGCTCACCACGGCGCTGCTGCCGCTGATGCAGGACGGCGGCTCGGTCGTCGGTCTGACCTTCGACGCCCAGTTCGCCTGGCCGAAGTACGACTGGATGGGCCCGGCCAAGGCCGCGCTGGAGGCCACCTCCCGCTACATGGCCCGTGAGCTCGGCGACCGCAACATCCGGGTCAACCTGGTCTCGGCCGGCCCGATCGGCTCGATGGCCGCCAAGTCCATCCCGGGCTTCGCGGACCTCGCCGCCACCTGGGACACCCGCTCGCCGCTGAAGTGGGACCTCTCCGACCCGGAGCCGGCCGGCCGCGGCGTCGTCGCCCTGCTCTCGGACTGGTTCCCGAAGACCACCGGCGAGATCGTCCACGTGGACGGCGGCCTGCACGCCATCGGCGCCTGACCGCTGCCCGCACCACCGCGGCCCGGCACCCCCCCCGGGGGGGGGGGGGCCCCGGGGGGGGGGGGGGCCCCCCCCCCCCCGGGGGGCGCGGGGC
>NZ_JBEPAA010000119.1:0-16140 GCF_040298365.1 Kitasatospora sp. NPDC001603 | reverse complement strand
GTGAGCATCGAGGCGTCCACCGCGGAGGAGCCCTCGACCACGGTGCCGTCCGTCGCGATCTTCTCCCCCGGACGCACCACGAACCGCATCCCGGGGGTCAGCCGGTCCACCGGCACCCGGATCTCGGAGCCGTTCCGCAGCACCGCCACGTCCTTGGCGCCCAGCCCGAGCAGGGCGTGCAGCGCGGCGCCGGCGCGGCGCTTGGAGCGGGCCTCCAGGTAGCGGCCGAAGAGGATCAGCACGGTGACCGCGGCGGCCGTCTCCAGGTACAGCGTGGAGGAGGCGTCGGTGGCGCCGATCGACAGCGAGAACTCGTGGCGCATGCCCGGCATCCCGGCCCGGCCCCAGAACAGGGCCCAGCACGACCACCCGAAGGCGGCCAGCGTGCCGAGTGAGACCAGGGTGTCCATGGTCGCGGCGCCGTGCTTCAGGTTGGTCCAGGCGGCCCGGTGGAACGGCAGCCCGCCGTAGACGACGACCGGGCCGGTGAGGGCGAAGGCCAGCCACTGCCAGTTGGCGAACTGCAGGGACGGGATCATCGACAGCATGACCACCGGCACGCTGAGGACGGCGCTGATCAGCAGCCGGTCCAGCAGCGGGTCGGCCGCGGGTTCCGCCGGGGCGGGGCCCGGCCCGGCGGGCGCGGCGGCCGGTTCGACGGCCGGCGGTGCGGGGAGTTCGGCGGTGTAGCCGGTGTTCTCGACGGTGCTGATGAGGTCGGCGACGCTCACCGCCGGTCCGAAGTCGATCCGGGCCTTCTCGGTCGCGTAGTTGACCGTGGCCTCGACGCCCTCCATCCGGTTGAGCTTCTTCTCGATCCGGGCCGCGCACGCTGCGCAGGTCATCCCGCCGATCGACAGCTCGACGCGGTCGCGTACCGGGGCGGTGCCGCCCTGGTCACGCGGGCCGCCCGGGCCGGCGGCGGTGGTGGCCGGGGTGGCGGTGCTCATGCTGATCAGCTCCTTGGGGAGGGCGTGCGGCGGGGGCCGGGGCGAGCGGCCCCCGCCGCACCGCGGGGCTCAGACGGACCGGCCGACCAGCTCGTAGCCGGCCTCGTCGACGGCCGCGCGGACCTGGTCGTCGTCGAGCGGGGCGGCGGAGGAGACCGTCACGGTGCCGGCCTTGGCGTCGGCCGCCACCTGGGTGACGCCGGCCAGCGCGGTGAGCTCCTTGCTGACCGAGCTCTCGCAGTGGCCGCAGCTCATGCCGGTCACGGTGTAGGTGATGGTGCTGGACATCGGGGCCTCCGGGAGGTCTGTTCGGCCGCGGGCGTGCGCCCGGGCTCCCACTCTTGATGACACCATACCCCTGCGGGGTATTCCCCGAAGGGGGTGGTGTGGTGCGGATCGCATCGGGGACGCGGTCCGACAGCAGAGCGTATGCGCCCGGACACGCTGCGCCCGAATCCGCGCCGCGCGGCGGGCGCGTCCGGGGCGGCCGCCTCCCGGGGGGTGCGGACGATGAGCGTCCGTTATGTTCGAGAGGTGTTCCCGATCCGCCGAGCCCAGTCGCCCGCGGCCCCCACCGCCACGGGACTGCCGCCGGAGCGGCGGCGCGGCGCGCTGCTGGCGGCCGACCTCCAGGACGTACCGCTCTGGCGCCGGGCGAGCCCCGCGCTGATCGCGATCGTCCTGGTCGGGCTGGCCGACCTGCTCTCCGGCAAGGACCGCTACCTCGCCCCGCTGATGACGGTCGTCCCCACCATCGCCGCGCTCACCCTGCGGCCGCTCGAACTGCTGATGGTCTGCCTGCTCGGCCTGTTCGCGGTCTTCGGCCTGAGCCACTACGACGAGGTCGACAACGTCAACGACGAGCGCTTCCTCTACGGCGCGATGGTCAGCTATCTGCTGCTCACCGTGTTCTCCGCCTGGGTGGCCAAGATCCGCATGCGGCGGGCCGCCGCCTTCGCGGCCGTCAGCTCCGTCGCGGAGGCCGCCCAGCGCGCGCTGCTGCGGCTGCCCGGACCGGTGGTCGGTCCGCTGCACCTGGCCGTGCGGTACGTGTCCGCCGCCGACGCCTCCAGGATCGGCGGGGACCTCTACTCCGTGCTGGAGACCCCGCACGGCACCCGGGTGGCGGTCGGCGACGTCCGCGGCAAGGGGCTCGGCGCGGTGCAGACGGCCGCCGTGGTGCTCGGCTCGTTCCGGGAGGCGGCCTACGACGAGGCCGGGCTGCGCGGGGTCGCGGCGCGGATCGAGGCCAGCGTCGAGCGGCACGCCCCGGACGGGGAGTTCACCACCGCGCTGTTCGCCGAGTTCCGGGTGCCGGGCGTGATGCAGCTGCTGCAGTACGGGCACGTCCCGCCGATCCGGGTGGACCACGACGGCGGCGCGCACGTGCTGCACGCGCCCGACCCGTGGGTGCCGCTCGGCCTGGGCCGGCTGGCCGTCGGCGAGCCGACCACCTGGGAGCAGCCGTTCGGGCCCGAGGACGTGCTGGTGCTCTGCACCGACGGCGTGATCGAGGCGCGGCACCGCGAGAACGGCGACTTCTACCCGCTGGCGGAGCGGGTCGGGCCGCTGGTCCGGGGCGCGGCCCGCTCCGCGGCGGAGCTGGAGGCGGCGGTCGGCCGGGTCTACGCCGACCTGCTGGAGCACACCGGCGGGGAGCTGCGCGACGACGCGCTGCTCCTGCTGATCTCCCGGACGGACCGGTAGGGCCGGGGCCGCTCCGGGGCTACTCCGCGCCGACCACCTCCGCCAGGGCGCGGAAGAGCAGGGCGGTGGAGGTGGCGCCCGGGTCCTGGTGGCCGACGCTGCGCGGGCCCAGGTAGGAGGCGCGGCCCTTGCGGGCCTGGAGCGGCACGGTGGCCAGCGCGCCCTGCTCGGCCGCGTCCGCCGCGGCCCCGACGGCCCGCGGCAGGTCGGCGCCGGCCGCCACCGCCTCGGCGTACGCGGCCAGCGCCGGGGTGTAGGCGTCGACGATGGTCTTGTCGCCCGGCTCCGCCTTGCCGAGGGCCTGGACCGCCCGCAGCCCCTCGGCCAGCGCCTCGCCGAAGGCGGCCGGGTCGGCCGGCCCGGGCAGTGCGGCGCCCAGCGCGCGGAAGGCCTTGCCGTACAGCGGGCCGGAGGCACCGCCGACCTTGGAGATCAGCGTGCTGCCCGTTTTGCTCAGGACCGCCCCCGGGCTGTCGGGGGCGAGCGAGTCCAGTGCGGTGAGCACGGCGGTGAAGCCGCGCCGCAGGTTGCTGCCGTGGTCGCCGTCGCCGATCGCGGAGTCCAGCTCGGTGAGCCGCCCCTGTTCCTCGTCGACCGCGGCCGCGATCGCGCGGACCCAGGCCTCGGCCAGTGCGGTGTCGAAGTCCATGACCGTCCCTCCTCCGTCAGGCCCGCTTGAGGGCGGGGGTGTCCACCGGGGCGTCCCAGAGTTCCAGCAGCCGGGCGTCGGCCTTGGTCAGGGTGAGCGAGAAGCCCGCCATGTCCAGGCTGGTCACGTAGTTCCCGACCAGGCTGCGGGCCACCGTGATGCCGCGCTCGGCGAGCCGGGCGGCGACCTCGCCGAAGACGACGTACAGCTCCAGCAGCGGGGTGCCGCCGAGGCCGTTCAGCAGGGCGATCACCTCGTCGCCGGCGCTCAGGTGGTGGTCGGCGAGCACGGTCTCCACCACCTCGGCGGCGAGCTCACGGGCCGGGCGGAGCTTCTCGCGGCGGCGGCCGGGCTCGCCGTGGATGCCGACGCCGACCTCGATCTCGTCCTCCGGCAGGTCGAAGCCGGGCTTGCCGGCGGCCGGGGTGGTCGCGGCGGTCAGCGCGATCGCGAACGACCGGGAGGCCGCGTTGACCCGGGCGCCCATGGCGGTGACCTCCTCCAGCGCGGCGCCGCGCTCGGCCAGCGCGCCGGCGATCTTCTCCACCAGCACCGTCGCGCCGGTGCCCCGGCGGCCGGCCGTCCAGGTCGAGTCCTCGACCGCGACGTCGTCGTCGACCAGCACCGTGCGGACCTCGATGCCCTCCTCGGTGGCGAGCTCGGCGGCCAGCGCGAAGTTCATCACGTCGCCGGTGTAGTTCTTGACGACGAAGACCACCCCGGCGCCGGAGTCGACGGCCTTGGCGGCGGCCAGCATCTGGTCCGGCACCGGGGAGGTGAAGACCTCGCCGGGGCAGGCGGCGTCCAGCATCCCCGGGCCGACGAACCCGCCGTGCAGCGGTTCGTGGCCGGAGCCGCCGCCGGAGACCAGGGCGACCTTCGACGCCGCCGGGCGGACCGCGCGGGTGATCACCCGATGCGCGATGTCCACCGTCAACTCCCGGTGGGCGGCGGCGATTCCGGCCAGGGCGTCCTCCAGGACGCTCTCCGGGGTGTTGATCAGCTTCTTCACAGCGCTTCGCTCCCTCGGCAGACGGTGCTGACCCGACGCTACGCCAGACGGGGGTGCCCGGCACGGGGTGCGACACGCCCCCGGGCGGCCCGCAGTAGGACACGCGGGGCCGGCCGGCCCCCTCCCGCGGAGCGCCGGGGCGGTCGTAGGGTCGGCGGTATGAGCGACTACGTGGGCATCGTCCTGGTCTCGCACAGCGCACAGCTCGCCGCCGGGCTGCGGGAGCTGCTGGCGGAACTCGCCTCCGGTGCGGTGCGGGTGGTGGTGGCGGCCGGGACGGAGGACGGCGGGCTCGGGACCAGCTACGACCTGATCGCCCGGGCCGTCACGGAGGCGGACGGCGGGGCGGGCGTGGTGGTGCTGGCCGACCTCGGCAGCTCGGTGCTGACCGCCGTCACGCTGCTGGAGGACGAGCCGCGGCCCGGGGTGGTGCTGGTGGACGCCCCGTTCGTGGAGGGCGCGGTCGCGGCCGCGGTGACGGCCTCCACCGGGGCGGGCGTCGCCGAGGTGGCCGCGGCGGCCGAGGAGGCGCGGGCGTTCCGCAAGCTGTAGCGGGCGGCCTGCGCGGCCGGCCCTGGGCGCGCGGCCCGACCCCGGCTACTTGGCGTCGGCGTAGCAGTCCACCACGGCGGTGGTGAGCGGGAACCGGACCGGGGTGTCCCCGAAGACCAGCCGGCGGGCCTCGTCGGCGGACTCGGCGACGGCGGCGGCCACCTCGTCGGCGAGGTTCGCCGGGGTGTGCACCACCACCTCGTCGTGCTGGAAGAACACCAGGTGCGGCCGGTCGTCCGGGCCGGTGGCGGGCAGCGCGTTCAGCCGGCGGCGCAGCGCCGCGAGCAGGGCGAGCGCCCAGTCGGCCGCACTGGCCTGGATCACGAAGTTGCGGGTGAAGCGGCCCCGGGCCCTCGCCGAGCGGCCGCCGGCCTCCCCGGCCGTCTCCGGCGCCTCGGTGAGGTCGAGCCAGTCGGCCGAGGGGGGCGGGCAGGCCCGGCCGAGCCGGGAGGCGACCACACCGCCGTCCTCGCCGGTCCGGGCGGCCGCCTCGACGTAGCCCATCGCGGCCGGGTAGCGCCGGCGCAGGGTGGCGAGGAGCACGCCGATGTCCCCGCTGGTCTGGCCGTACATGGCGCCGAGCAGACCGAGCTTGGCCTTGTCGCGGTCCCCCTGGAAGGCGGAGGCGGCCAGCGCCTCGTAGAGGTCCCCGCCGGCGGCGGTGCGGACCAGGCCGGCGTCCTGGGAGAGCGCGGCCAGGACGCGGGGCTCCAGCTGGGCGGCGTCGGCGACGACCAGCAGCCAGCCCGGGTCGGCCACCACGGCGCGGCGCAGGATGCGCGGGATCTGCAGCGCGCCGCCGCCCCGGCTGGCCCAGCGGCCCGAGACCACGCCGCCGACCACGTACTCGGGGCGGAACCGGCCGCCGCGGGCCCAGGCGTCCTGCCAGGCCCAGCCGTGCGCGGCGTGGATCCGGGAGAGCTCCTTGTAACGGATCATCAGCGCGGCGGCCGGGTGGTCCACCGCCTTCAGCTCCCAGGACCGGGTGGATCCGAGCTGGACGCCCCGGTCGGCGAAGGCGCGCAGCACCTGGCTGTGCGAGTCGGGGTTGAACGGCCGGCCGCCGAGGGCCTCCTGGAGCTCGACGGCCAGCTCGGCGAGCAGCCTGGGCTGGGTGCCGGGGACGGTCGGACGGGGGCCGAGCAGGTCGGTGAGCAGCCGGTCGTGGACGTCGGTGCGCCAGGGCAGGCCGTCGTGCGCCATCTCGGCGGCCACCAGCGCGCCGGCCGACTCGGCGGCGACCAGCAGTCGGAACCGGGCGCGGTCACCCGGCTCGGCGATCGCGGCGAGCCGGCGCTGCTGCTCGGCGTGGACGGCCGCCACGGCGGCCAGCGCGTCGGCCCCGGGCGGGAGTTGCAGCCGGTCGGGGGCGAACAGGGTGTCCTGGCCGTCCCCGGAGTCGGCGGAGCCGGGCTCGGGCAGGTCGGCCGGGACGGGCCGCCCGTTCAGCCGGGCCCAGGCGGCGCCGAGCGAGCGGGGCGCGCCGAACCGGCCCTCGTACGCCAGCAGCAGGGCCTCGGTCAGCCGGAGGTCGTGGCAGCGGGCGAGCCGGTCGGGCAGCCGGGGGAGCAGCGGCGCGTAGGCGCTGTCGGCGGCCGCCCAGACCCAGCGCGGGTGCTCGGCGGCCTCCCTCTCGGCGACGGCGGCCGCGAGGTCCGCCACGGCGGCGGGCGGCCCGAGCGGGGCCCCGGCGTCGTCGAGGGGGAGCAGCCGGCCGCCGGGGCCGTGCGGGTCGGGGACGAGGGCGATCCGGGGTGCCACGGGGGCTCCTCCTCTCGGGCGTACGGGCTGCGGACCTCGACGGTAACCGGTGGGTACGACAACCGGCGCAGGCGCGCGTGCCGATCCGTGCGCCCGTGCGCCGACGGTGCGCCGCCCGCCGGGCCGGACGCGTGTGCCCGGCCGTTGCCACGGCGTAGGGTCGGCGAAATGACCGAGAACCCGTTCTTCAAGCCCAGCACCCTGGTCTACGAACTGCCTCCGTTCGCCGAGATCCGGGAGGAGCACTACCTGCCCGCGTTCGAGCGCGGGATGGCCGAGCAGCTCGCCGAGATCGCCGAGATCGCCGCCAATCCGGAGCCGCCGACCTTCGACAACACCCTGATCGCGCTGGAGCGCTCGGGTGCGCTGCTGAAGCGGGTCCGGGCGGTTTTTGACAACCAGGTCTCCTCGGACACCACCCCGGGCGTGGACCGGCTGGACACCGAGATCAGCCCGAGGCTGGCGGCCCACCGGGACGCGATCCACCTGGACGCCGCGCTGTTCGCCCGGATCGAGGAGCTGCACGGGCGACGGGACGGGCTCGGCCTGGACGCGGAGTCGCGGCGGCTGCTGGAGCGGCGGCACACCGCCTTCGTCCGGGCCGGTGCCCGGCTCGGCGCCGCCGACCAGCGGCGGCTGCGCGGGCTGAACGCCGAACTGGCCGCCGGCGCCTCGGCGTTCCGCCGCAACGTGTCGGCGGACTCGAAGGCGCGGGCGCTGGTGCTGGACTCCGCGGCCGAGCTGGCCGGGCTCTCGCCGGACGCGATCGCCGGCGCGGCCGCGAACGCCCGGGCGCTCGGCCACGAGGGCAAGTACGTGCTGAACCTGAAGAACTTCTCCAACCAGACCGAGCTGGCCTTCCTCACCGACCGCTCGGTGCGCGAACGCCTGCTGGCGGCCTCGCTGGGCCGGGCGGCCGACGCCAACGGCCCGCTGGCGATCCGGATGTCCGCGCTGCGCGCCGAGCGGGCCCGGCTGCTGGGGTACGACACGCACGCGGCCCACGTGGTGGCGGACGAGACGGCCGGCACCGTCGAGGCGGTCGACGCGCTGCTGACCCGGCTGGTGCCGCCGGCGGTGGCCAACGCGCGGCGGGAGGCGGTCGAGCTGGCCGCGGCGGCGGCCGTCGACGGCGTCGAGGAGATCGCCGCGCACGACTGGGCGTACTACTCGGAGCTGGTCCGGCAGTCCTCCTACCAGGTGGACGCGGCCGCGCTGCGCCCGTACCTGGAGCTGGAGCGGGTGCTGCGCGACGGGGTCTTCTTCGCCGCGAACCTGGCCTACGGGGTGACCTTCACCGAGCGGCCGGACCTCCCGGCGTACCACCCGGACGTGCGGGTCTTCGAGGTGTTCGAGGAGGACGGCGGCTCGCTCGGCCTCTTCCTCGCGGACTTCCACGCCCGGGCGTCCAAGCGCGGCGGCGCCTGGATGGACGAACTGGTCACCCAGTCGCGGCTGCTGGGCCGGCGGCCGGTGGTGATGAACAACCTGAACGTGCCCCGCCCGGCCCCGGGCGAGCCGGTGCTGCTCTCCTGGGACGAGGTGCGCACGCTGTTCCACGAGTTCGGCCACGCGCTGCACGGCCTCTTCTCGGACGTGCGTTACCCGTACTTCGCCGGGACGGACGTGCCGCGGGACTTCGTGGAGTTCCCCTCGCAGGTCAACGAGATGTGGATGGTCCGGCCCGAGGTGCTGGCCAACTACGCGAAGCACCACGTGACCGGCGAGCCGCTGCCGGCCGAGCTGGTCGAGCGGATGGCGGCGGCCGACGGCTTCGGGCAGGGGTTCCGGACCGTGGAGTACCTGGCGGCGGCGCTGCTGGACCTGGCCTGGCACACCGTGGCGCCGGGCCAGGAGATCGCGGACGCCGAGGAGTTCGAGGCGCAGGCGCTGGCGAAGGCCGGGCTCGCGGTGGCGGCGATCCCGCCGCGCTACCGGACGGCGTACTTCTCGCACATCTTCGCCGGCGGGTACAGCGCGGGGTACTACGCGTACATCTGGTCCGAGGTGCTGGACGCCGAGACGGTGGACTGGTTCGAGGGGAACGGCCGGGGGGTGCGGGAGAGCGGCGAGGTGTTCCGCCGGGAGCTGCTCTCGCGCGGGGACAGCCGGGACCCGCTGGACTCCTTCCGCGCGGTGGTCGGGCGTGACCCGAGGACCGGGCCGCTGCTGGCCCGCCGCGGTCTGGCCTGAGCCGGTTCGAGCCCGGTAGGAGCCCGGTGCCGAACCTCGCGCGGTGGCCCGTCCCGTGGTCCTGGGTTCTCGTGGCGGGGCGGGCCACCGGGCCTCAGCGGGGCGTGACGGTCACCGTGACCGGGGTGCCCGGGCGGGTGTGCGGCAGGCGGATCCGGGCGGTGCCGGCCCGGCCGCCGGCCGGCTGGTCGACCTCGACCCGGGCCGCCGGCGTGACGGTGATCCGCGCACCGGCCGGGAAGGTGGCGGCGGGCAGCACCAGGTCGGTGGTCCGGCCGCTGCCGTCGGCGTTCCAGCGCACCACGTGCCCGCCCGCGGCGGCGCCGGTGCGCACGGCCGTCCCGGCGACCGCCGCCGGGTAGGGGCCGAAGACCGGCTCGTCGCCGGGGGCGGGCCGGCCGGCCGGATCGAACGCGCAGTAGCCGCCGTTGCCCCGGCACCAGTACCACATCGTCCAGCCGGCGGCGAAGCCGTCCATGGCGGCGACCTGACGGCGGACCAGCTGGGTGTTGCCCGGGGTCCGCGCGTCCGGCGGCCCCCACTCGCCGACCAGCACCGGCAGGCGGTGGGCGGCGGGGTAGGCGGTGATCGCGGCGGTGTAGTTCTCGACGAAGCCGCCGGAGGGGTCCCAGTCGGCGCCGCCCTCGACCGCGGTGTCGTAGAAGTGCGGCGCGTAGCCGAGCCGGGGCGCGCCGGGGCGCGGGTCGCCGAAGCCGGGCAGCCGGGTGGGGACGCCCTGGCCGACCAGTACCGTCGGCTCGACGAACAGCCAGGCGCGGGAGTCCGCGCGGCGCACGGCCCGGATCAGCCGGCGGTACATGTCGGCGAGCCGGCCCTCTTCGAGGGCGGCGGAGGAGGCGGCGAGCACGGCCGGGTCGGTCGGGTCGCCGTCCACCGGGCCGAACGGCTCGTTGAACAGGTCGTAGCCCAGCAGCGAGCGGTGGCCGCGCAGTTCGCGGGCCAGCCGGGTGTAGAAGTCGGCCTGCCAGGCGCGCAGGTCGGGGTCGTCGTAGAGGTGGCGGAAGGCCGCCTGGACGGCGGGCTGGAAGTAGCCGGCGAACCAGTCGTCCGGGTCCGGGGTGAAGGGCAGGCCGTCGTCGCGGGTGGCCCAGAGCGGGACGCCGCGGTCCCCGCCGCCGAACCTGGGCCCGTAGACGTCCTGGTGGAAGTCGACCAGGGCCAGCACGCCGTAGCGGTCGGCCCAGTCCAGCACCCGCTGCACGCGGTGCAGTTCGGTCGGGTCGAGGTGCCCGCGGACGGGCTCCAGCCTGGTCCAGGAGACGGCCACCCGGACCAGGGTGAAGCCCTGGGCGGCCAGGGTCGCGACATCCTGTTCGGTGGCCTCGGCGTACTTGTCGAGGTTGAAGCCGCGGAGCCGCAGCCGGCGGCCGGCGGCGTCGGTGAGGTCGGTGGTGCCGTCCGGCGCGGTGGCGGTGCCGGTGGGGAACCCGGCCCGGAACGGGGCCGGTGACCGGGAGGCGTCCGGCGACGCGGCCAGGGCGGGGGTGGGGGCGGCCAGGGCGGCGGTGGCGGCGAGCAGGAGGGCAACGGCGGTGCGGCGCAAGCGCATCGGTACCTCACGGGATCTCGCGGAGCGTGGCGGTGGGGCCCGATGATGCCCGAACTGGCATGCACAGCACAAGAGTTCAGCTCGACGCCGGGTCCTGCGCCGGGGCCGGCAGGGCGGCGGTCGGCAGGTCGGCGGCGGCGGCCAGCCGGCCCCAGAGGAGGTCGGCGAGCGCCTGCACCATCCGGGTGCGCGAGCACGGTCTGGACTCCAGCCACCAGTCCCCGGCGGCCAGCACCATGCCGGTGATCCCCCGGCCCCAGGCCTCCGCGAGGAGTTCCCGGTCGGCCCCGAGGTCCACCTGGCTCTGCACGGCCCGGGTGATCTCCTCGGCGATCTGCCGCAGCGCCGGGGCGAGCGCGTTGCCGACGCCGGACGGGTCGCCGGGCTCGGGATGGGTGAGCAGCCGGTAGACCTGCGGGCGGGCCTCGATTCCGGCGAGGTAGGTGTCCAGCACGTGCTCGACGCGGTCGCGGCGCTCCAGCGGTTCGCTCAGCGCGGCCCGTACGGCGGTCAGCAGACCGCTGGTGTGGCGCTCGGTCAGTGCCCGGATCAGGCCGTTCCGGTCGCCGAAGTGGCGGTAGAGGATCGGCTTGGTGATCCCGGCCTCGGCCGCGATGGCGTTCATGCTCGCACCCGGGCCCTCCCGCTGGACCACCCGGTCGGCGGCGTTGAGCAGCTGCTCCCGGCGGGGTGCGTCGGAGGGCGGCATGAGGTCTCCTGGCGGGTCTGGCCGACGGGGTTGCGGCTGCGGGGTGGTGCGGGCGCGGTGCGGGCGGTCGGGTGGAGCGGGTCGGGGGCGTACGGGGGCGTGGCGCGGGGCAGGCGTGCCGCGGAGCTGCCCGGCGGGGGCGTCGACGGCCCCGGGGCGTTGACATTCCTACCTATGAGTAGCAGACTCCCCGCGATGTTACCCCCGGTAACACCTGTCCGACACCCCCACTGCCCCGCCCCTGCATCCGCCGCCCCGCCGGGCGGCGAGGGGCCCCTTCGACCGGAGGCATCATGAGCACGTTCTCGCTGGACCCGGGTGCGGACCAGCTCGCCGTACGCGACTGGCTGCACGGCTTCGCCGCCGACGTGATGCGCCCCGCCGCGGCCGAGTGGGACGAGCGCGAGGAGACCCCCTGGCCGGTCATCCAGGAGGCCGCCAAGCTGGGGATCTACTCCCTGGACTTCTACGCCCAGCAGTACTTCGACCCCTCCGGCGTCGGCATCCCGATCGCCATGGAGGAGCTGTTCTGGGGCGACGCGGGCATCGGTCTCTCGATCGTCGGCACCACGCTGGCCGCCGTCGCCGTGCTCGCCAACGGCACCGACGAGCAGATCGGCACCTGGGCGCCGCAGATGTTCGGCACCCCGGACGACCTCAAGGTGGCCGCCTTCTGCTCCTCCGAGCCGGACGCCGGCTCCGACGTGTCCGCGCTGCGGACCCGGGCCGTCTACGACGAGGCCAAGGACGAGTGGGTGCTGAACGGCACCAAGACCTGGGCGACCAACGGCGGGATCGCCGCCGTCCACGTGGTGGTGGCCACAGTCGACCCGGCGCTCGGCGCGCGCGGCCAGGCCTCCTTCGTGGTGCCGCCGGGCACGCCCGGGCTGAGCCAGGGCCAGAAGTTCAAGAAGCACGGCATCCGTGCCTCGCACACCGCCGAGGTGGTCCTGGACGGCGTCCGACTGCCGGGGCACTGCCTGCTCGGTGGCAGGGAGAAGCTGGACGAGCGGCTGGCCCGGGCCCGCGAGGGGGCCAAGCGCGGCGGCGGCCGGGGCAACGCGGCGATGGCCACCTTCGAGGCCTCCCGGCCGGCCGTCGGGGCGCAGGCGATCGGCATCGCCCGGGCCGCGTACGAGGTGGCGCTGGACTACGCGAAGACCCGGGTGCAGTTCGGCCGCCCGATCATCGACAACCAGGGCGTGGCCTTCCAGCTGGCGGACATGAAGACCCGGATCGACGCCGCCCGGCTGCTGGTCTGGCGGGCCTCCTGGATGGCGGCGAACAACCAGCCGTTCACCGCCGCCGAGGGCTCGATGTCCAAGCTCTACGCGGGCGAGACCGCCAAGTGGGTCACCGCGCAGGCGATGCAGATCCTCGGCGGCAACGGCTTCACCCGCGAGTACCCGGTCGAGCGGATGCACCGGGACAGCGCGATCTACTCGATCTTCGAGGGCACCAGCGAGATCCAGCGACTGGTGATCGCCCGGGCGATCTCGGGGATGCCGATCCGCTGAGTGCGGCGGGGCCGGGCGGCGCGACCGGCGGGTGCGCCCTTACGTCCGTCCGGCCCGGGCCGGTCAGAACCGGGGCGGCCGGCCCTCCAGGAAGGCGGCGAGACCCTCGCGGACGTCCGGGGCCTCCCGGGAGCGGCGCTCCCAGGGGTGCAGCGCCTCGGCGGCCCGCTCCGGCGGGACGGCCAGCGCGGCCTTGACCGCGCCGATGGTCTGCGACGAGCGGGTGGTCAGCAGCCGGGCGAACTCCAGCGCCCCGGCGTCGAGTTCGGCGCCCGGCAGGACCCGGTCGGCGAGACCGAGCGTGAGGCACTCCCGGCCGGTCACCAACTCGCCGGAGAAGAGCAGGTACTTGGCCCGCGACGGGCCCACCAGCCGGGCCAGCCGAAGGGTCGGCACCGCCGGGTAGACCACCCCGAGCCTGGCCGGGGTGATGCCCAGCCGGGCGTCCTCGGCGACGAACCGCAGGTCGCAGGCGACGGCCAGCTGGCAGCCGCCGCCGACGCAGGCGCCGTGCACCACCGCGACGGTCGGATGCGGGAAGTCCGCCAGCGCCTCCTCGGCCGCGACGTTGACGGCGTGGTAGTCGTCGGCGCGGTCCGGGTCGGCGTAGATCCCGGACAGTTCGGCGATGTCCGCGCCGGCGCTGAAGGTGCCGCCCGCGCCGGTGACCAGCAGGGCCCGCAGACCGGGCTGCTCGGCGAGCCGGAGCAGGACCTTCGGCAGGGCCTGCCAGATCGCCAGGGTGACGGCGTTGCGCCGGTGCGGCCGGGCGAACTCCAGCACCGCGACGCCGTCCTCGCCGGTGTAGGCGTGAAGACCGTCGACGTGGGTGGGCAGCGGGGAGCGGTCCCGCGTGAGCAGCGGCTGGTCCATGCGCACCTCCGGAGTTCGTGGTGCGGACACTCTCTCAGGCGCGGCCGCGGCGCCGTCGGGCGGACCGTCCGCCGCCCGGGCGGCGGACGGTCAGGCGGGCCGGGTGCCGTAGTCGCCGAGGCCGTGCTCGGCCAGGTCGAAGCTGCGCCGGGCGTTCTCCAGGGCCTCCGGCAGCACGTCGGCGGCCCGTTCGCCGGCCAGCATCCGGCGGTGGTTCTCGTTGGTCAGCGCCAGCCGGACGCTCATCAGCTGGGCGGCCGCGACCTGGGCCCGGAGCCGGTCGCCGGCCGGGTCCTGGGCGAGCAGCTCGGCGGCGAGCAGCTCGTTCGCCGCCCGGCCCCACGCGGTGGTCGCGCGCAGGGTCAGCGCCGGTGTCCGGTGGATCAGGCGGATCACGTCGAGCACGAAGCGGTCGTCGCTCAGACCGGTGGCCGGGTCGAACCGCTCCAGGCCCGCCGCGAACCGGGCGCGCAGCGCGGCCACCGCCGAGACGCCCGGGGCACGGTCGCGGACCGCCTCGGCGGCCTCGCCGGTGTGCCGCTCCATCGGGCTCATGACCAGGTCTTCCTTGGACGGGAAGTAGTTGAAGACGGTCATCTTCGAGACGTCGGCCGCGGCGGCGATCTCGGCGACCGACACCTCGTCGAAGCCGCGCTCGGCGAAGAGGGCGATCGCGCTGTGCCAGATCCGGCGGGCCGTCTGGCGCTTCTTGCGCTCGCGCAGGGTCAGTGCCGCGTCCGCGGCCGCCTCCACTGCCTCGGGCCCGGGGGTCGTGCTGCGCTCTGCCATGGCATGACTGTACCAGGATCAAAGATTGACCGGGCTTAATGATGGACTGAGGCGAACCATTGACTCCAGAGAACAATTGACCGAGTCAAAAATACCTGCCATGGTGAGGGCGCGCCGCCGAGCCGCACTGTCCGGTGCGGTCCGGTCCGTAGCCGAATGCCCGAATTCCGCGATCCCCGGGGGGACTTCCCATGGCCGCCACCGCGCCGGCAGCAGCTCTGATGACGGAGCCCCAGCGCAAGCTGGGCATGCTGCTCTGCCTGATCACGATCGTCCTGGCGGTGCTCGACATGAACATCGTGTCGGCCGCCACCGTGCCGATCGTCCAGGACCTCGACCCCGTCCACGGCGTCGACCGACTGCCCTGGCTGGTGAGTGCCTTCGCCCTGGCGGCGACGGCGCTGCTGCCGCTCTACGGCAAGCTCTGCGACCTCTACGGTGCCAAGCGGGCGCTGCTGGGGGCGGTCGGCGTCTTCCTGCTCGGCTCGGCGCTCTGCGGAGCGGCCCAGTCGATGACCGAGCTGATCGCCTTCCGGGCGGTCCAGGGCATCGGAGGCGGCGGGCTGATGAGCGTGACGATGGTGGTGATGGCGCAGCTCAAGGACCCGGACGACGCCAAGGGCGGCGGTGGCGGCGCCGGCGGCATCGTGGGTGGCGCGGGCATGGCCGTGGGCCCGCTGATCGGCGCGCTCCTGGCGGACCACCTCGACTGGCGCTGGATCTTCTACATCAACCTGCCGCTCGGCCTGCTCGTCCTGGTCGGCTCCGCGCTCGTGCTCAGGCTCCCGCGTTCGGCCGGCCGGCGCGGCCTGGACTTCCTGGGCGCCGCCCTGGCGGCCGCGTTCGCCACCGGGCTGCTGCTGGTGACCGAGTGGGGCGGCAAGACCTACGCCTGGACGTCGCCGGAGATCCTCGGTCTGGCCGTCGCCACCCTCGCGGCCCTCGGCCTCTTCCTGTGGCGCCAGGCCACCGCCGCCGAGCCGGTCCTGCCGCTCTCGCTGTTCCGCATCCCGGAGATCCGGATCGGCTTCGCGGTGCAGGGGCTGGTCGGCATGGGCCTGATGGGCGCGATCATGTACGTGATGCTGTACCTGCAGGTGGCCCGCGGGGTCGCCGCGACCTCCGCCAGCCTCTATCTGATCCCGATGGCGCTCGGCATGACGGCGGTCGGTCTCGCGGCCAACCGGTTCACCGCACGGGGCTGGTCGGTCCGGGCGATCCTGGCCTCCGGCGCCGCCTGCGCCACGGTCGCCCTGCTGCTGCTCGGGCTGAGCGGCCCGGACACCTCGCTCTGGCTGGTGCGGGCCGAGCTCGTCCTGCTGGGCCTCGGCCTCGGCCAGCTGATCGGCCGCCTCATCACCGTCGTCCAGGAGGCCGCCCCGGCCCACCAGCTGGGTGTCGCCACCACCGGTGTCCGGTTCTTCCAGACGCTCGGCAGCGCGCTGGGCGCCGCGCTCTTCGGCACCGTGCTGGCCCGGGTCTTCGACAGCGGCGAGCCCGGTACCGCGCTCGGTGCGGTGGGCCGGCTGACCGGCGCCGCCCGGACGCACGCGGTGCACAGCTTCATCGGCGCGGTGGACGTGGTGTTCCTCTCGGCGGCCGGGGTGATGGCGCTGGCCCTCGTCCTGGCCCTGCGGCTGCGGCCGCGCCCGGTGCCCGAGCCGGTGGCGCAGGGGCAGGCGCTGGCCGCCTGAGCGGGAGCGGTACGGGGCGGGAGCGGTGCGGGCCGGGAGTGGTGCGGCGCGGGAGCGGTGCGGCGCGGGGGGGGGGGGGGGGGGCGGGCCGCCCCCCCCCCCCCCGCCCCCGCGCCCCCGCCCCCCCCCCCGGCCGGCGCGGCGGGGGGGGGGGGGACCGGGGC
>NZ_JBEPAA010000118.1:0-16458 GCF_040298365.1 Kitasatospora sp. NPDC001603 | reverse complement strand
CCCCGGGGGCGGCCGGCCCGGGCCCCCCCGGGGGGGGGCGCGCCCCGCCCCCCCCCCCCCCCCCGGCCCCCCCGCCGGGCGGGGGGCCCCCGCCGCGGCGCGGGGCGGCCCTCAGCCGCCGGAGCTCTGGCTGCCGGAGGATCCGTCGGTGTAGCCGTCGAGGGCCCGGTCCCCGGCGCTGTCGGCCAGCCGCTGGACGTCCTCGGGGCTGAGCTTGGTGCCGTTGGCGGCGTCGATGACGGCCTGCTTCGCCCCGACCGCCGCGCCCTCGCGCCCCTCGGCGACGAAGTCGCGACCCTCCTGGTTGCCGTCCTCGGTGGTGTCGCGCTCGTTGGCCTTCACCACGCTGTCGGTGATCTGCTCGACGAGGAAGTCGGCCGCCTCGCCCGCCAGCGGGACCCGCTCGGTGGCCAGGCCGATGGTGGTGCTGAACGCCGTCTGCGCGTACCCGGCGTTCTTCTCCAGGGCCTCGTTGTACTCCTTGTCGGAGGACGCGTGCTCCTGGTGGACCTCGTCGATCCGGGCCTCGTTGAGGATGCCGCTGATGACGCCGCCGGCCCGGGAGGTGGAGTCGATCTCCGACTCCAGCCGGGCGAAGTCGGTCTGCCCGCTGTCGATGTGGCCGCGCACCACCGCGGTCGAGTACGCCTGGTTGGCGTTGACCACGGCGCCGTACGCGTCCGGGTCGCGGCCGAGCGCGTCGAGCAGGCCGCGGACCGGCGCCTCCTTGAGCCCGGCCGGGGCGCCGTTGACCGGCAGGTCGTCCTTGTGCGGGGAGAGCGCGCGCTGGGTGTCGCCCATGTAGTCGGCGGTCATGTGCCCGAGGCTGTCCCGCAGCGGCGCGAACTTGGCGTCCTCGCCCTTGAGGTCGTCGAGCACGCCGCCGTTGCCGTGGGTGCCGAAGGTCTGCACGACCCGGTTCATGACCTCGGCCTGGTCGGCGGTGTGCTTGGGCGCGACCCCCGAGTGGTCGTCGTACGGCCGGCCGGTGGTGGCCGCCTCCAGGGCGTGGCCGAGGGCGTCCGGACCGCTGCGCATGCCCTGCTGACGCAGTTCGTTCTTCTGCGAGACGGTGTCCGGCGTGTACTCCTTGTCGTGCGTGAAGTACGTCAGGTAGTCCGAGGGCTTGACCTTGCCGTTCGGGTTGACCGAGCCGTCGGTGTTGTACGCGGTCGGCTGGTCGTGGAAGAACTTGGTGGCCGCCTCCGGGCTGTGGCCGAGCGCCTCCAGTACGGCGGTGGTCGGCTCCCAGCCCGAACCGCCCTCCTGGCCGAGGAGGTTGTAGCCGCGCCGGTCGCTGCGCGGGCCCATCACCGGGGCCGGCCAGTACTTGTCGTCGGTGTCCAGCTGGGTGATGTGCTCGGCGATCGGGTTGAGGAAGTGCGGGTCGTAGTCGCCGGTCCGCAGGATGCCGGAGAGCACCTGGTAGCCGTAGGGCGAGTAGTCCAGGCCGCTCTGGCGGTACGGCTTGTCCCACATCGTCTCGGAGCCGGCCTTGCGCAGGTCGGCGGCCCACTGGTCGGACAGGTGGGGCTCGTTGGTGGTGCGGGTGGCGGTGGCCAGGTTGAGGCCGAGGTTCTTCTGCAGCTCCTGGTACTGCTTCCACCGGGCGTCGCTGGCGCCGTTGAACTGCTGCTCGTCGCCGACCATGCTGTTCCAGGCCTGCAGCGTCCCCTTCGGGCCGAGGTCCTGGTAGAAGCGGGTGGAGAACTTCGGGTCGTTCGCGTTGGCGGCCAGCAGCGAGTTGAGCTCGGTGAGTTCGGTGTCCGAGATCTTCCCGCCCTTGCTGGCGAGCTGGGCGGCCCGGATGCCGTCCGCCTCCGGTCCGCCGCCGACGGCCTTGGCGTTGAAGGACTTCACCTCGTCGGCGGAGGCGTCCGAGCGCAGCGCCCAGGCGGCGCGCTCGTCGGCGGCGGTGGCCTCCTGGACGGCCGCGTCGATCGCCTTGCGGGCCGCTTCGGCCTTGGTGCGGTTCTCGTCGTTGTAGGCGCGGCTGGCGTCCGGGTCGTGCCGGGTGGCGTTGTCGGCCGGCGGCCAGCTCACGGTGCCGTCGTCGGTGACGGTCAGTCCGGCGCCGCGGGCGTCCGCGACGGCCTTGTCCAGCTTGGCCTTGGCCGCCTGGAAGTCGTTCCCCGCGTCCTTGAGGATCGAGCCGATCGCGGTGGCCTCGGTGACGGCGGCGGTCAGCTGCTCGTTGGCCCGCTGGAGCTTGGGCCGGGCCTGGTCGGCGGTGGGGCCGCTCCAGTTGGCGGAGTTGACCTTGGCGATGACCGTGTTGTCCCAGTCCTCGTCCATCGCCTTCAGCTTCTTGGCGACGTCCTCCCAGGCGGTGGCGGCGGTGCCGAGGACGTCCAGCTTGGCGGTGCTCAGTTCGTGGAAGTCGACCATGTCGTCCGCCCCCTCAGCCCTTCATGTCGTGCTTGACGGCTGTTTCGTTGTTCCGGTAGTTCGTGGCGCTGTCCCGCAGGGCCTGGGTGAGCTCGCCGATGGTGCTGTTCAGGGCGGCGATCTGCTGGTCCCAGGTGGCGGCGGTCTGCGCGGCCGCCTTGCCGGTGCTCCAGTTGGCCAGCGAGGTGGCCACCTGGGTGGTCTCGTCGTCGGCGGCCCGGCCGTCCCCGTTGAGCCGGCCGTGGATCTGGTCCGACGAGTTGGCGGCGGAGTCCAGCGCCGCGGGGTCGACCCCGACGGTGCCGCCGTCGCCGGGGGCGTTCGCCGAGTTGATCCGGGTGCGGGCACCCTCCTGCTGCCTGGCCGCGGTGGTCAGGTTCCCGTCGGCGTCGTACGCCCAGGGGTTCATCATCCGGTCAAATGCGGTCGCGCGATCCGACATGGTGCTCTCGTCCCTCCCTGCCGGGCACTCTCCCCGGCGGCCCCCGTGTTAGGAATTCGCAAAGAATACAAGGGCGGTGGCGGGCCGGAACCCCTAGGGGATCATCGGGCGGATGTCATACCGCAGCAGCACGGGGCGTCGTCATTCGAGCTCATGGCCCGGACGGTCCGGCCGCACTACGGTGAGGGACGTGTCCACTGTCATCAAGACGGACGGCCTCACCAAGAGGTTCCCCCGGGTCACCGCCCTCGATCAGCTCACCGTAGAGGTGGAGCCCGGGGTGGTCGGCCTGGTGGGGGCGAATGGCGCGGGCAAGTCCACACTCATCAAGATCCTGCTCGGTCTGGCCCCGGCGACCTCCGGTACGGGGCGGGTCCTCGGCCTCGACATCGCCACCCAGGGCTGGCAGATCCGTGAGCAGGTCGGCTACATGCCCGAGCACGACTGCCTGCCGCCGGACGTCTCGGCGACGGAGTTCGTGGTGCACATGGCGCGGATGGCCGGGCTCCCGGCCGCCGCGGCCCGCGAGCGGACGGCCGACACGCTGCGGCACGTCGGGCTGTACGAGGAGCGGTACCGGCCGATGGGCGGGTACTCGACGGGCATGAAGCAGCGGGTCAAGCTGGCCCAGGCGCTGGTCCACGACCCGAAGCTGGTGCTGCTGGACGAGCCCACCAACGGGCTGGACCCGGTCGGCCGGGACGACATGCTGGCGCTGATCCGCCGGGTGCACACCGACTTCGGCATCTCGGTGCTGGTCACCACCCACCTGCTCGGCGAGCTGGAGCGGACCTGCGACCACCTGGTCATCATCGACGGGGGCAAGCTGCTGCGCTCCTCGTCGACCGCGTCGTTCACCGGAGTGACGGCGACCCTCGCGGTCGAGGTGACGGACTTCCCCGACGACCACACCCGCGACGCGAGCGCCGCCGTGCGCGAGCGGCTGACCGCCGCCGGGCTCGCGGTCGAGCCGGAGGGCGCGCGGCTCCTGCTGGTGCGCCTGGCCGGCGACGACACCTACGACACCATCCGCGACGCGGTCGCGGCCCTCGGCCTCGGGCTGGTCCGGCTGGAGCAGCGCCGCCACCGGGTCGCCGAGCTGTTCACGGAGACCAGCGGTCAGCAGAGCAAGGGAGGTCCCGCAGATGGCACTGCCCTCTGAGGCCAGGTCGCTCGACACCGGCGTCATCCACGACATCGGGTACCGCGGCTACGCCGGCCCCCGGCTCGGCCGGGCCTACGCCACCCGTTCGCTGTTCACCCAGAGCCTGCGCGCCGCGTACGGCCTCGGGCGCTCGGGCCGGTCCAAGGTGCTGCCGATGCTGCTGCTCGGTCTGGTCACCGCGCCGGCCGCGATCATGGTGGCGATCGCCCTCGTCCAGCGCCAGGACGAACTGCCGGTCGACTACCCGGAGTACCTGGGGATCGTGGGCCTGCTGGTCTCGATCTTCCTGGCCTCGCAGACGCCCGTGCTGCTCTCCCGGGACCTCCGCCACCACACCGTCCCGCTGTACTTCTCCCGCCCGATCACCCGGGCCGACTACGTCCGGGCCAAGTACGCCGCGATGGCCTGCGCCCAGCTGCTGCTGATGACGGCCCCGCTGCTGGTGCTCTACGTCGGCGCGCTGCTCGGCGGGCTGGACTTCGGGCACAACACCGCGCACGTCCTCTACGGCCTGGTCACCGCCGTGCTGTACGCCCTGGTGCCCACCTCGGTCGCGCTGGTGATCGCCGCCACCACGCCGCGCCGCGGCTTCGGGGTGGCCGCGATCATGGGCTACCTGGCGATCAGCACCGCCGTGGTCGGCGTCGTCAGCGGCATCAGCTCGGAAGGCCGGGCCGGCCTGCCGGACTCCGCGCAGTGGACGGCCCTGCTCGCGCCGAACGAGCTGGTGGAGAGCCTGGTGAACCAGCTCTTCGACCTCGGCAGCGGGCCGGACCGGCTGCACGCGCCCGGCGCCCTCGGCGTGGTGGTCTTCGCCGCCACCGCCGCCGCGATGGTGGCCGGCTCGTACGCGCTGCTGCTGCGCCGCTACCGCAACATCTGACAACGCAGGATCTGAGAGGGCGTCATGGCCACCATCACCATCGACAAGGTCTCCCGCTGGTTCGGCAACGTGGTCGCCGTCAACGACGTCAGCATGGCGATCGGTCCCGGCGTCACCGGCCTGCTGGGGCCCAACGGCGCGGGCAAGTCGACCCTCATCCACATGATGAGCGGCTTCCTCGCCCCCTCCACCGGAGCGGTCACCCTGGACGGCGCGCCGATCTGGCGCAACCAGCAGGTGTACCGGCAGATCGGGCTGGTCCCCGAGCGGGAGTCGATGTACGACTACCTGACCGGTTGGGAGTTCGTGCTGGCCAACGCCGAGCTGCACGGCCTCGCCGACCCGGCCGCGGCGGCCCGGCGGGCGCTGTCCCTGGTGGAGATGGAGTACGCCCAGGACCGGAAGACCGGGACGTACTCCAAGGGCATGAAGCAGCGCGTCAAGATGGCCTCGGCGCTGGTCCACGACCCCGCCGTGCTGCTGCTCGACGAGCCGTTCAACGGCATGGACCCGCGCCAGCGGCTGCAGCTGATGGAGCTGCTGCGCCGGTTCGGCGCCGACGGCCGCACGGTGCTCTTCTCCTCGCACATCCTGGAGGAGGTCGAGCAGCTGGCCCGGCACATCGAGGTCGTGGTGGCCGGCCGGCACGCCGCCTCCGGGGACTTCCGCCGGATCCGCCGGCTGATGACCGACCGGCCGCACCGCTACCTGGTCCGCTCCAGCGACGACCGCCGGCTGGCCGCCGCGCTGATCGCGGACCCGTCGACGGCCGGCATCGAGCTGGACGTGCCGGGCCCGGACGCCAGGGCGGCGGCGGGCGAGGCGGGCGGGCTGCGGATCCAGGCGGTCAACTTCCAGGGCTTCACCACCCTGCTGCCCAAGGTCGCCCAGCAGGCCGGCGTCCGGCTGTACACCGTCGCCCCGGCCGACGAGTCGCTGGAGAGCGTCTTCTCCTACCTCGTCTCCGCGTAGCTCCACCCCCGGAACCGGACCCCAGGAAGGCCGACCCACCATGAACCCGACCGTCGCCAGGCTGACGCTGCGCGGCCTGCTGGGCCGCCGCCGCGGCGTCCTGCTGCTGGTGGTCCCCGCCCTGCTGCTGCTCGTCTCGGCGATCGCCAGCGGCTCCAGCGGGGACAAGCACGACCTGACCGTCAAGATCCTCGGGCAGCTGGGCCTCGGCACGCTGCTGCCGATCCTCGGCCTGGTCGTCGGCACCGGCGCCATCGCCACCGAGATCGACGACGGCTCGATCGTCTACCTGCTCGCCAAGCCGCTGCCCCGCTGGAAGATCATCACCACCAAGCTGGCGGTGGCGGTCGGCACCACCTGGGTGTTCTCGGCGGTCCCGATCCTGCTGGCCGGCCTGCTGCTGTACGGCACCGAGGACGGCCTGGCGCTCGGCTACACCGTCGCCGCGCTGGTGGCCGGTGCCGCGTACAGCGCGCTGTTCCTGCTGCTCGGCGTCGTCACCCGGCACGCCGTGGTGGCCGGGCTGGTCTACGCGCTGATCTGGGAGTCCCTGATCGGCAACTTCGTGAAGGGCGCCAGGACGCTCAGCGTCCAGCAGTGGGGGCTGTCGGTGGCCGAGGCGGTGGCCGGCGAGGGCGCGATCACCGCGGACGTCGCGCTCGGGGTGGCCGTCCCGCTGCTGCTGGTCCTCACCGTGGCGGCGACGCTGCTCGCCTCGGTGAAGCTGGCCGGCCTGACCCTGGCCGCCGAGGAGTAGCGGGCCCGGCCGGCCGCGGGGCGGGCCCGCGGCCGGCACCGGGCCTCAGAGCGTCCGGTCGCGGCCCGCGCCCCAGCCGGCCACGGCGGCGACCGCCGCCAGCACCAGCATCAGCAGCAGCGGGACGTTCCAGCCGCCGGTCAGCTGGTGCAGGGCCCCGGCGCCGACCGGTCCGGCCGCGGCCACCAGGTAGCCGACCGCCTGCGACATGCCGCCCAGCTGGGCGGCACTGGCCGCGCTGTCGGTGCGCAGCACGATGAAGGCGAGCGCGAGGCCGAGCGAGCCGCCCTGGGCGATGCCCAGGATGGTGGCCGACACCCAGGCCCCGGGCACCGGCGAGACCAGCAGGATCGTGATGCCGACCGCGTTCAGCACGGCCATCACCACGGCCAGCGTCCGCTGCCGGGTCATCCGGCCGGCCATCAGCGGCACCAGGAAGGCCCCGGCCACCTGGACCAGGTTGGAGAAGGCGAAGACCAGACCGGCCTCGCTCCGGTCCATCCCGTGGTCGGCCAGGATGGTCGGCATCCAGGCCACCAGGGTGTAGACCAGCAGCGACGAGATGCCCATGAAGAGGCTGATCTGCCAGGCCAGCGGCGAGCGCCAGACCCCCTCGATCGGCCGGCCGGCGGGAGCCGCCGCCACCGCCGCCTTCTCCTGGCGCGAGCGCAGCACCTGCGGCAGCCAGGCGACGGCGGCGATCAGGGCCAGCAGCGACCAGGCGCCAAGCGAGGCCCGCCAGCCGCCGCCGAGGGCGTGCTCCAGGGGCACCGAGGTGCCCGCCGCGAGGGTGGCGCCGACCAGCATGGTGGTCGAGTAGACGCCGGTCATGGTCGCCGCCCGGCCCGGGAACTCGCGCTTGACCAGGCCCGGCATCGAGACGTTCAGCACCGCGATCGCGATCCCGATCACCACGCAGCCGGCGTACAGCGCGGCCACCGAGGGCAGCACCCGCAGCAGCACGCCCGCGCCGAGCACCAGCACCGCGCCCAGCACCACCCGCTCGGTGCCGAACCGCCTGGTCAGCCGGGGGGTGAGCGGGGCGCCGGCGCCCTGGAAGAGCACCGGGACGGTGGTGATCAGACCGCTCGCCGTCGCGGAGAGTCCGAAGGTGTGCTGGATCTCGCCGACCATCGGCGAGATCGCCGCCAGGCAGGCCCGCATGTTGAGGGCGACCAGCACGATGCCGGTCAGCAGCAGGGCGGGGTGGGCCAGCCGGGTGCGGACGGGGAGCGGGGCGGGAACGAGGACCGGCTGCTGGGCACGGGTGACGGCCATGGGACGTGCTGCTCTTTCGTGGAAACGGGGGACGGACGCGGGAGGGCGGCGGCGGGTGCCGCCTACTTCCGGGCCGCGATGGCGGCGAGGAGCTGCTCGACGGCCGCGGTGGGCTCGGCGAGCAGCGTCCGACACGCGGCCTCGGCGCGGTCCGGGTCACCGCTCTCGATCGCGTCCACCAGCGCCGCGTGGGTGGCCACGACCACCTCGGGCATCTCGTGGTCCCCGAAGGCCGTCCGCATCGACTCCCGCACCGAGGCGCCGAAGTAGCGGTACACCTCGGTGAGCGCGGGGTTGTGCGCGGCCTCGACCACGGCGGTGTGGAACTCCAGGTCGTGCTCGACGGTGGCCTCGCGGCCGGCCCGCTCCGGGTGCGCCGCGATCACCTCCGCCTCGCGGGCCAGCGCGGCCCGCATCCGGACGATGTCCTCGGGCGTGTGCCGCAGCGCCGCCAGCCGGGCGCCCTCGGCCTCCAGCGCCGCCCGGACCTCCAGGACGTCCCGGACGCCGGAGCGCTGCACGCCCCGCAGGACGGAGGCCGGGTCGCTGGTGCTGCGCACGAAGGTGCCCTCGCCCTGCCGGGTGGCCAGCATCCCGGCGTGCACCAGCACCCGGATCGCCTCCCGCACGGTGTTCCGTCCGACCTGCAGCCGCTCGGCCAGCTCGTGCTCGGTGGGGATCCGCGAGCCGACCGGCCAGCTGCCGGCGGCGAGCTGCTCGCGCAGCTGGTCGATGGCGGTGTCCACCAGGGAGCGCCGGCCGGCGGCCTGCAAGGTGTCCTCGCTGTGGCCGGATGCGGTCATGGCGGAGCTCCCCTCTGCGCGTCGATCTGCGGTCATCGGTCATCCTACAACCGCTTGCCCGGTCATCCTACAACTGGCTCGCACCTGCGCGGGGGAACCGTCCGGGCCGTCCTGGCGTTCCTCCCGACGACTTCGGTCCACCCCTATTTCGAGGAGAGCGCCCCCATGGTGTTCAAGAAGCTGCTCGGTGCCCTGGGCGTCGGCGGTCCCGGCGTCGACACCGTCCTGACCACGCCGGTCGTGCAGCCCGGCGGCACCCTGCACGGAACGGTCGAGCTGACCGGCGGGACGGTCGAGGCGGACATCCGGGGGATCACGCTGACCCTGGTCGCCCGGGTGGAGATCGAGCACGAGGAGGGGGAGAGCACCGGCCTCTACCCGTTCGCGCGGTTCTCCGTCACCGCGCCGCTGGTGCTGGCGCCCGGCGAGAACCGGTCGATCCCGTTCGCCGTCCAGGTGCCGTTCGAGGCCCCGGTCACCGTCGTCGCCGGGCAGCACCTGCACGGCATGCAGCTCGGCGTGCGGACGGAGGTCGACATCGCGGGCGCGCTCGACAAGGGCGACTCCGACCCGCTGGAGATCGAGCCGCTGGCGGTGCAGCGCCGGATCCTGGACTCGCTGCTGCAGCTCGGCTTCCGGTTCCGCTCGGCCGACCTGGAGGCCGGCCACATCCGGGGCACCGGCCAGACGCTGCCGTTCTACCAGGAGATCGAGTTCTCCGCCGCGCCGCAGTACGCGCACGCCTGCAACTCGCTGGAGGTCAGCTTCGTCACCACCGCGCAGCGGGTCGAGGTGGTGCTGGAGGCGGACAAGCGCGGCGGCCTCTTCGGCCACGGCGGCGGCGACGTCATCCGCACCCACGTGGTCGAGCACGGCCAGGCCGACCAGGACCTCACCGCGCTGGTCGACGGCTGGATCCGGGCCGCGCTCTGACGGCCGCGCCGCCGGCCCCGGGGCGTCCGGGGGCCGGCGGCGGGTCCGCGGCGGCTAGCCGTAGGAGACGTTGCTGCAGATGTCGTCGTCGGCCGAGCGGGCCTCGTTGACCACCTCGGTGGGCAGCGGGGCCGGCACGTTGGGCGTGGCGCCGGTCGCGGCCGGGTTGGCCGCGGCGTAGTCCTTGCCGAGGACGAGGCTGATGCCGGCTGCCGAGGTGGGCGTCAGCTCGGCGCCCGGGAACATCGCCGCGATCCGCTCCGCGTTGGCCTTCTGCCCGGAGCCGTACTCCACCGTGGTGGTCGCCTTGTTGGTGTTCTTGGCGGTGGTGGTACCGGTGACGGTGACCTTGTTGGTCTTGAGCGTCTCGGCCGCCTTGGCGGCCAGCCCGGTGACGGTGGTGCCGTTGTAGACCGCGACCTTCACCGGTGGGCCGTCCACCGCGGTCGGCGAGGGAGCGGCCGGCGTGGTCTCGGCGGGGGCCGGGGTCTGCGGCGCGTCCTCCTGCTTGCCGGTGGCGTCCTCGCCGTCGATGGTGCGGTCGGCCTGCAGGGTCTTCCAGAGGTTGTCGACGGCCGGGTGGACCAGGTCGATCCGGGGGCCGTTGTAGCGCCACGGCGTGGTCAGGAACTTGACGTCGTGCAGGTCGATGTTCTTCATCGACAGCGCGAAGTCCATCAGCTTCTTGGCCGAGTCCAGCCCGGGGTCGACCGTCATCGACTTGGTGGCCGCGTCGGCCAGCGGCAGCAGCGTGGTCGGGTTCAGGCCCTCGCCCTTGACCTTGGCCATCAGCGAGGACAGGAAGGCCTGCTGGCGCTTCATCCGGCCGACGTCGGACTCGTCGCCGATGCCGTGCCGCAGCCGGACGTAGTCCAGCGCCTTCTGACCGGAGAGCTTCTGCTTCCCCTTGGGCAGGACGACCTTGCCCTTCTTGCCCAGGTGGGGGTTGAGGTGCCCCTCGTAGATGTCGTTCGGCAGGCAGACGTCGACGCCGCCGACGGCCTCGGTCATCGCCGCGAAGCCCTCGAAGTTCACCTCGATGGTGTGGTCGACCCGGATGCCGGTGAGCTTCTCCACGGTGTTCTGGGTGCAGGCCGGGTTGCCGGCCTCGCTGTTGCCCACCGAGAACGCCGAGTTGAACATCTGCCCCGGCGACTCCTTGGTCCACTTGCCGTTCGGCAGCTTGCAGGCCGGGATGGTCACCAGCGCGTCGCGCGGGATCGAGATGCCCACCGCGTGCTTGTGGTCCGCGTAGACGTGCAACAGGATCGTGGTGTCCGAGCGGGCACCGTCCTCGTTGCCGCCGCCGAGGTCGCTGTTCTTGCCGGCCCGCGAGTCGGAGCCGATCAGCAGGATGTTGACGGGCTTGTTGCCGTTGGCGTCGGCGACCGCCTCGGGCGGGCGGTCGGTGGAGATCGCGTCCGCGTCGAAGGACTTGATGTTGCCGTTCAGCTTGTAGTAGATCGCGCCGCCGGTGCCCGCCAGCGCCACCAGGACGCCGGCCACCGACCAGGCCACGATCTTCTTGGTGTTCCGTTTCGGCTTGCGGCTGTTGCGCGCGGCCGCGCGGCCGCCCGTCGCGGTGCCCTCGGCCTTCCCGTCCTCGGACGACCGCCCGCCGTCGCCCTTGCCGCGGCCGCCGCCCTTGCCCTGGGCGGCCCGCCGGGCCTCCGCCCGGCCGCCGGGCCGGGGCGCGGGCACCCGGGCGTCGTCCGCCGGTCCGTCGGTGCCGGCGCCGCCGCGTGAACCGCCGGCCCGCGGGGTGCCGGCCGCGCGTGCGGCGCCGGTGCCGCGGGGGCCGTTCGCGGCGCGCCGCCGGCCTTCCGCCCCCGACGTGCTCTCGTCCCACTGGCCTGACATGCGCGTACCTCTCAGCGGCGGAAGCAGCAATCCTGTACGTGTCCGGCGGGCACGGCCCGGGTGGGCCGGGACAACCGCACAGGAGCACCGCACCGGGAGACGCGGAGCTTCAGCGGAGCATACAAACTCTTTCTTTCACGGTCAGCATCCGGGTGCCGTCGGGCGGCCCGTCCGGTGCTCAGTGCCGCGGGTAGAGCCGCTCCAGGACGACGGCGACGCCGTCCTCGTCGTTGCCGACGGTGACCTCGTCGGCGACCGCCAGCAGCTCCGGGTGCGCGTTGGCCATCGCGACGCCGTGCGCGGCCCAGCCGAACATCGGCACGTCATTGGGCATGTCGCCGAAGGCGATGGTGTCGGCGGCCCGCAGGCCCAGGCGGCGGGCGGCGACGGCCAGGCCGGTGGCCTTGGAGAGGCCCAGCGGGAGCAGTTCGACGATGCCGGCGCCCGACATCACCACGCCGACCAGGTCGCCGGCGACCCGGCGGGCGGTCTCGGCGAGCGCGTCGTCGGTGAGCCCGCGGCACTGGATGTAGAGCTTGCTGAGCGGGGCGGCGAGCAGCTCGCCCTTGTCGACCCGGACCACCGGCAGGTCGGAGCCGATCAGGAGTTCGTAGCCGGGACCGGCCAGGACGTCGCCCTCCAGGCCGTCCTGGTTGGCGGCGACGGCGAGCGGGCCGGTCTCCGCCTCTATCTTGGCGATCGCCAGCGCGGCCAGCCTGCGGTCCAGGGTGAGCGAGGTGAGCAGCTTGTGCGCCCCCGCGTCGTAGACCTGCGCGCCCTGGCCGCAGACCGCTATGCCCCGGTAGCCGATCTCGTCGAAGACCGGCCGGGCCCAGGCGGCCGAGCGGCCGGTGACGACGATGTGCACCGCTCCGGCGCCGGTGGCGGCGGCCAGCGCGGTGCGGGTGCGCGCGGAGACGGTCTCCTGGCTGGTGAGCAGGGTGCCGTCGAGGTCGGTGGCGACCAGCCGGAAGGGCAGGTCGCCACCGGCGCCGGGGGAGACGGGGCTGGGGCTGGTACTGCTCATGGGCCGTGCGTCTCCCGGGAGTTGCATTCGGGCGGTGGTGCGGTGGGCGTTACTTGACCGGGGGCAGGACGGAACGCCCGCCGATGAACGGCCGCAGCGCCTCCGGGACCACCACCGAGCCGTCGGCCTGCTGGTGGTTCTCCAGGATCGCCACGATGGTGCGCGGAACGGCGACCAGGGTGCCGTTCAGCGTGGCCAGCGGGCGGACCTTGCCCTCCTCGCGCATCCGGATGGAGAGCCGGCGCGACTGGTACTCGGTCGTGTTGGAGGTCGAGGTGACCTCGCGGTACTTGCCCTGGGTCGGGATCCACGCCTCGATGTCGAACTTGCGCGCGGCCGAGGAGCCGAGGTCGCCGGAGGCGACGTCGATCACCCGGTAGGGCAGCTCCAGGGCGTTCAGGAAGTCCTTCTCCCACTGCAGCAGCCGGCGGTGCTCCTGCTCGGCGTCCTCGGGCGTGGTGAAGACGAACATCTCCACCTTCTCGAACTGGTGGACGCGGATGATGCCGCGGGTGTCCTTGCCGTAGGTGCCGGCCTCGCGGCGGAAGCAGGACGAGTAGCCGGCGTAGCGCAGCGGCAGCTTGTCCGCGTCGATGATCTCGTCCATGTGGTACGCCGCGAGCGGGACCTCGCTGGTGCCGACGAGGTAGCGCTCCTCCTCTTCGAGGAAGTACACGTTCTCGGCGGCCTGGCCGAGGAAGCCGGTGCCGTCCATGGCGGCCGGGCGGACCAGGGCCGGGGTGATCATCGGGGTGAAGCCGGCCGCGGTGGCCTGGGTGATCGCCATGTTGACCAGGGCGAGCTCCAGCAGCGCGCCGACACCGGTCAGGTAGTAGGACCGAGCGCCGGCGACCTTGGCGCCGCGCTCGGTGTCGATCGCGCCGAGGATCTGCCCCAGCTCGACGTGGTCACGGGGCTCGAAGCCCTCGGCGGCGAAGTCGCGCGGAGTGCCGATCTCCTCCAGCGTGACGAAGTCCTCCTCGCCGCCGACCGGGGCGGCCGGGTCGATGAGGTTCGCCAGCGAGCGGAGCAGGCGCTCGGCCTCCTCCTTGGCCACGCCCTGTTCGGCGTCGGCGGCCTTGACCTCCTCGGCGAGCGCCTTGGTGCGCTGCAGCAGGGCGGTCTTCTCCTCGCCCTGGGCCTTGGCGACCTGCTTGCCGAGCGTCTTCTGCTCGTTGCGGAGCTCGTCGAAGCGACTGCCCGAGGACCGCCGCCGTTCGTCGGCGGAGAGGAGGGCGTCGACCAGGTCGACGTCCTCGCCACGGACGCGCTGCGAGGCGCGCACTCGGTCAGGGTCCTCACGGAGCAGGCGAAGGTCAATCACGGGGCCAAGCCTACCGGGCGGGGGCCCGTCCACCGGTAGCGGATTTCCCCTGGGGATAACTCGCCCCATCCTGTGGATAACTCCTGTGGGCAAGCGCCGGGGGGTGAGTTATCCACAGGTGGATCGGGTGGGCTGTGGATGGCCGGGAGCCGGGCGGGGAGAGAGGCCGCAACCTAGGAATTGAGGCTTCAAACCTCATTTGACCTTCCCGGGTGAGGGAATTAAAGCACTCAGACGGGTGATTTGCTGGCACACGGGTGACTCTGGTCCGATTAGTCATCTCTGCGCCGCTAACCGGTGTTCCGACCGAAACGGCCGATGGCTATACCGGTTTGTCGACTCGTCCCCAGGTCTGTGGATAACTTTCGGCTGTGGACAGCCGCCGGGCCTGTGGACAGCCGGTTCCGCCGCTGCGTAGCCTGTGGACGACGGGTGCGGTCACCCGCCCCGGTGGCTGAGTTCAGTCGAAAACAGTCAAGAAAGAACAGGAAAACGAAAGACGGCGATCAAATGTCCGGGCGGCCCGGGTCACCCGGATGCCGCAGCCGGCCGCGCCGCCCCGCAGGCCCCGGACAACCGGAGCCGGGTACCCCGGTCGCTCCCTTCGCCCCCGCGGCGGCCCCCGCGGCCCCGCGCGTCTCAGATGTCGCCGCGCCCGTCGAGGCAGCGGGAGAGCCAGTCGGCCGCCGCGCCGAAGTCGGCGTCCGAGGTGCCCGGCCGCCGGTGCTTGGTGACCTGCCGGTCGGCGCGCGGATAGGAGCCGAGGAAGCGCACCTGCGGGCAGATCCGCTTGAGGCCCATCAGCGCCTCGCTCACCCGGCGGTCGGCGAGGTGGCCCTCGCAGTCGATCAGGAAGCAGTAGCTGCCGAGCCCCTCACCGGTCGGGCGGGACTCGATCCGCATCAGGTTGACCCCGCGCACCGCGAACTCCTGGAGCAGCTCCAGCAGCGCGCCCGGGTGGTCGTCCGGCAGCCAGACCACCATCGAGGTCTTGTCCGCCCCGGTCGGCGAGGAGACCCGACCCGGCCGGCCCACCAGGATGAAGCGGGTGGTCGCGTTCTGCGCGTCGGCGATGTCCTTGACCAGCGGGTCCAGGCCGTAGATCGGCGCCGCGAACTCGCCCGCGAAGGCGCCGTCGAACCGCTCCTCGGCGACCAGCCGGGCGCCGTCGGCGTTGGAGGCCGAGGACTCCCAGCGGGCGTCCGGCAGGTTGGCGGCCAGCCAGCGGCGCACCTGCGGCTGGGCGACGGGGTGGCTGGTGACGGTCTTGATGTCGCCCAGTTCGGTGCCGGGCCGCACCAGCAGCGCGAAGGAGATCGGCAGCAGCACCTCCCGGTAGATCATCAGCGGGGTGCCGGCGGCCAGTTCGTCGTTGGTCGCGGTGACGGCGCCCTCGACGGAGTTCTCGATCGGCACGAACGCGCCCGAGGCCTCGCCCGCGCGCACCGCGTCCAGCACCAGCGGCACCGAGGCCAGCGGCACCAGCTCCCGGGTCGCCGCCTCCGGCAGGGTGCGCAGGGCCGCCTCCGTGAAGGTGCCCGCCGGGCCGAGGTAGGTGTAGCGGGTGGCCGACATGCCGCCTCCATGCGAAAGGGTTACCGAGCAGATCACCTTAGTCACTTCGCCCGCCTCCCACCGCCGCGTTCCGGTCCGTGGGAATCCCGGGCGGGCGGCCGGCCCGGGCGCGGGGAGGTGCCCCGGCCCCCGGCCGGCCGCTACTCCAGCAGCGTCTGCCCCACGTAGCCGCCCTCCGGCGCGCCGGGCGGCACGGCGTACAGCCCGCTCGCCTCGTGCCGCAGGAAGCGGGAGAGGCCGTCGCCCCGGGAGAGCTTGCGCTGCACCGGGGTGAAGCCCCGGCCCGGGTCGGCCTGGAACGCGAGGAAGAGCAGCCCGGCGTCCGGCGAGCCGTCGGCCAGCAGGCCGTCGTGGTAGGAGAAGCCCCGCCGCAGCATCGCCGCCCCGCCGTTGGCGGCCGGTGCGGCGACCCGGATGTGCGCGTCGGCGGGGACGGCCAGGGTGCCGTCCGCCGTCTGCGCCGTGAGGTCCACCGGCGTGGTCTCGCCGGCGGAGGCGGGCGCGGAGAGCGGCGCGCCGTCCGTCTTGCGGCGGCCGATCACCCGCTCCTGGCGGTCCACCGGCAGTGCCTCCCAGGAGTCCAGCAGCATCCGGATCCGCCGGAACACCAGGTACGAGCCGCCGTTCAGCCAGGCGCTCCGCTCGTCACCGGCGGCGCAGAACACCTTGCCGGCGAAGCCGTCCTCACCGGGCCGGGGGTTGTTGGTGCCGTCGATCTGGCCCATCAGGTTGCGCCCGGTCATCGGCCGCGCGGTGGCGCCGGGCGTCCGGGCGAAGCCGGCCGCCTGCCAGCGCAGCGCCGCGGTGCCGGCCGCCCGGCGCTGGAGCACCCGCAGGGCGTGCACGGCGACCAGCGCGTCGTCGGCGCCGATCTGGACGAAGAGGTCGCCGTCACCGCGGGCCGGGTCCAGCGCGTCCGCCGGGAAGGCGGGCAGCGGCTCCAGCGCCGCCGGGCGGCGGTCGGGGTGGGCATCACCGGCGTCCCCGGTGTCGGCAAGTCGACCTTCATCGACGCCTTCGGCACCCGGCTCACCGCCCTCGGGCACAAGGT
>NZ_JBEPAA010000117.1:0-16802 GCF_040298365.1 Kitasatospora sp. NPDC001603 | reverse complement strand
CCCGGTGGAGCGGATGATGCGGGACGCGAAGATCACGCAGATCTACGAGGGCACCAACCAGGTCCAGCGGATCGTGATGGCCCGCAACCTGCCGTGACCGGAGTCGGCGACCTGGGCGCATGGCCCCCGAGCTCGTGCGCCCCGCGGTGGTGACCCCTGCGGTGGTGACCCCCGCGGTGGTGACCCCCGCGGTGGTGACCCCCGCGGTGGTGACCCCTGAGCTCATGACCTGACATCATGGATAAACCCTACAAAGAGCTCGTGGTCGAATCGGTTGCGTTGCACATCTGAATGACCATCAATGCCCTGGCACAGTGGCAGATGAGTCCGCGACTCCCCGTGCTCACCGGCGCGGGGAGTTGTGGCTCTCTCACAATCTCCACAACAAGCAGGGGGTTCGGTCGATGAGTGCTGACGACGACCGCGTGGTGGTCACCGGGCTCGGCGCGACGACGCCGCTCGGCGGGGACGTCGCCTCGACCTGGGCCGGGATGCTGGCCGGGCGGTCGGGTATCCGGGCGATCGAGGACGAGTGGGCGGCCGGGCTGCCGGTGCGGATAGCCGGGCGGCTGGCGGTCGAGCCGTCCGAGGTGCTGGACCGGGTGCAGGCCCGGCGGATGGACCGCTGCGAGCAGGTGGCGCTGGTCGCCGCCCGGCAGGCCTGGGCCGACGCGGGCACGCCCGAGGTGGATCCGGAGCGGCTGGCCGTGGTGATCGGCACCGGCACCGGCGGCGCGCTCACCATGCTCGGGCAGGACGACGTGCTGGAGGCCTCCGGGGTCCGCAAGGTCTCCCCGCACACGGTGCCGATGCTGATGGCGAACGGCCCGGCGGCCTGGGTCAGCATCGAACTGGGCGCGCGGGCCGGCGCGCACACACCGGTGAGCGCCTGCGCGTCCGGCGCCGAGGCGATCGCGATGGGCCTGGACCTCATCCGGCTCGGCCGGGCGGACGTGGTGGTCGCGGGTGGCGCCGAGGCCTGCATCTGCCCGCTCACGCTGGCCGGGTTCGCCCAGGCCAAGGCCCACTCCACCCGCAACGACGAGCCCGAACTGGCCTCCCGTCCGTTCGACGCGGGCCGGGACGGCTTCGTGATCGGTGAGGGGTCGGTGGTGGTCGTCCTGGAGCGCGCCGGGTTCGCCGCGGCCCGGTCGGCCCGGGCGCACGCCACGCTCGCCGGCGCGGCGGTCACCTCGGACGCGTTCCACATCACCGCGGCCGCGGCCGAGGGCCAGGTCCGGGCGATGCGCCGGGCGGTGGCCGAGGCGGGCCTGGCGCCGGCCGACATCGCGCACGTGCACGCCCACGCCACCTCGACCCCGCTGGGCGATCTGGTCGAGGCCGAGTCGGTGGCCGAGGCGATCGGGCTCCACCCGGTCGTCACGGCGACCAAGTCGATGACCGGCCACCTGTTCGGCGCGGCCGGGGCGATCGGCGCCCTCGCCGCCGTCCTCGCCCTGCGCGACGGCGTGGTCCCGGCCACCCGGAACCTCGACACCGTCGACCCGGCCGTGAAGCTGGACGTGGTCACCGGTGCCCCGCGCCGCGGCGCGCTGACCGCCGCGCTCACCAACTCCTTCGGGTTCGGGGGCCACAACGCGACGCTGGTCTTCACCCCGGCGCCGTGAGGTCCGGCGGGGGCCCGGGAGGCCCGGCTCCGGGCGGTCCGGGGCGGGCCCGCCGAAACCCGGGAGACGGTTCGCCGGGCCCGACCTAGGGTGGCCGCCATGTCTACGTCATCGCCGACCCTCCGACTGGAGAAGGTCACCCCCGCCACCATCGACGCCGCGCTCGAACTGAAGGTGCGCCCGGACCAGGAGCAGCTGGTCTCGCCGGTCGCCAAGTCCCTGGCCGAGGCGTACGCGCACGGCGACACCGCCTGGCCCCGGGTGCTCTTCGACGGCGACCGCGCGGTCGGGTTCGTCATGGCGTTCTTCGACATCGCCTTCCACCCCGACCGGCCCGGCGACCGGCTCCGCTCCGGCCTCTGGCGCCTCAACATCGCCGCCGACGAGCAGGGCCGGGGCTACGGCCGCTTCGCGGTCGAGCAGGTCTGCGCCGAGATCCGCCGCCGCGGCGGCGACCGGGTGACGGTCACCTACGTGCCCGGCGACCACGGCCCGGCCGCGTTCTACCGGCGCCTCGGGTTCCGCCCCACCGGCGAGCTCAGCGGCGACCAGGAGGTGGCGGAGCTCGACCTCTCCGGCGCCGAGCCCCCGGGCGCCTGAGGGCCGTCCGCGGCGCCCCCCGAAGAGTGCGGAGCAGGAAGTCGGCCCGGCCGACTTCCTGCTCCGGCGGTGCCCGGGGCCTCAGCCCAGCAGCAGGTACTTGGTGGACGGGACGCCCTGGGTGTAGCTGCAGTCGGTGTTCTGGGTGCTCTGGCTGTACGTGAACCCGGACGGGACGGTGCACGCCCAGAGGCCGTTGACCGGCTTGCGGAGGTGGAAGGTGGTGGCCTGGACGCCGGGCTGGAGGCTGCACGCGCTCGTGTAGGTGATCCGGTCGTAGGTGAACGCCGGGGTGCCCATACAGGCGGTGAGGCCGTCCACCGGCGTCCGCAGGTGGTACGCGTTGGAGGTCACGCCGGGCTGCTGGCTGCAGGCGCTGCCCCAGGTGATGGCGTCGTAGACGAATCCGGGCGAGCTCTTGCAGGCGGTCAGTCCGTCGACGGGCGTCCGCAGGTGGAACTGCGGTGCGTTCCAGCTGCCGGAGCTGCACGTCCGGTTCATGGCCACCTGGTCGTAGACGTACCCGGCCGGGACGTCGCACGCCCAGGCCCCGTCGAGTCCGGTGGTGGCCGCGGCGGCGGTGGTCGCGGTGGCGGCCCCGGTGAGCAGGAGCGCCAGGGCCGCGAAGGCGGCCAGGAGCAGGCGGATCGGGCCGGTGCGGGCGGTGCGTGCGGCGGACATGGGTCTCCCGGGGAAGCGGTCGGTGACATGGGATCGCACGGTGGCGCCGGGCGCGTGCGCGCCCGCTGCCGCCGCCGGTTCTAGCACGGACGGCCGCGCCGCCACCCCGGTACGGCGGCCCGGTCGGTCGCGGCGACCACCGCCGTCCACTCCGGCCCGTGTCGGGGCTCCGACCCGCCTCAGCCGATCAGCGCCGCCGCCTCCTGCCGCGCCTGGCGCAGCCACTGCGCGCGGACGGCGTCGGCCGAGTCCGTCACCGTGCGGAAGACGGTCCGCCGCACGTCCGTCACGCCGACGTAGGGCAGCACGCAGGCGGCCCAGATCCGCTCCAGCGGATCGCCGAACTCGGCCCGCTCGCGCTCCTCCGGGGTGTCGGAGGTGTTCAGCACCAGGGCTCGCCCGGCGCGGAGCAGCCCGGCCGGCTCGCCGTCCGCCGTGCCGAGCTTGTAGGCCACGCCGGGCACGAGCACCCGCTGCACCCACCCGGTCAGGACGGCCGGCGGCATGCCCCACCAGTTGGGGTGGATCAGGACGAGCGCGTCCAGGCTGGCCACCTCCGCCCGGTGCAGGGCAAGTCGCGGATCGGCCGGCTCCGCCGCGGCGCCGACCGTCTCGGTCTCCCCGGCGGCCAGCGCGGGTTCGAACCCCTCCGCGCAGAGATCGTGCGCGAGCACCTCGTGGCCGCGCCCGCGCAGTTCGTCCACCACGGCGTCGAACAGCGCGTGGTTGAAGCTGCCCGGTCGCGGGTGCGCCAGATAGACGCCGATCCGCCCCGTCTCCGTCGTCACGCTCATGTCCCGTTCCCCCCTTGTCGGTTGACCTGAGGGCGATGCTAGGGGACCGTCCGGCGGGGTGCGGGCCCGGGACCTGGCCGGACTCCCCGCGCGAGCGGGCCGCCGGGGACCGCCACCGCCACCGGGACCACCCCGGTCGCCCTGCCACCCGCCGCCGGCCCCTGTCGAGGCCGGTCCGGAGCCGCGGCACGCCCGGCGACCGGACGATTTACGGGGCCGTCGCGCGTACCGGGGGGCGGCATGCCATGATCCCTGCATGGGTTCCAACGTTTACTTCGACATCACCATCAACGACGAGCCGGCCGGGCGCATCGTCTTCAAGCTCTTCGACGACATCGTCCCGAAGACCGCCAAGAACTTCCGCGAGCTGGCCACGGGCGAGCACGGCTTCGGCTTCAAGGGCTCCTCGTTCCACCGCGTCATCCCGGGCTTCATGCTGCAGGGCGGTGACTTCACCCGCGGTGACGGCACCGGCGGCAAGAGCATCTACGGCGAGAAGTTCGCGGACGAGAACTTCACCCTCAAGCACACCAAGCCGGGCCAGCTCTCGATGGCCAACGCGGGCCGCAACACCAACGGCTCGCAGTTCTTCATCACCACCATCGTGACCGACTGGCTGGACGGCAAGCACGTCGTCTTCGGCGAGGTCGTCGAGAACCTCGACCTCGTGACGAAGATCGAGTCCTACGGTTCGCAGAGCGGCCGTACCTCGGCGAAGATCACCATCGCCGACTCGGGCATCGTGGCCTGAGGTCCGACCCCCTGACGAGCCCAGGAGCAGGAAGTCGGCCGGGCCGACTTCCTGCTCCTCGCACGTCCCGGCCAGGTACGACCGGCCGCGCGACCTGAGCCCTACGTCCAACGACCGATGGCCCGGCTCCCCACCGGCCCGCTGGAATGGACACCGTGGATCACCCCCCGGCCGTCGACGGCCTCACCGACACCCAGGTGGACGCCTACCTGGCGCGGATCGGCCTGCCGCGCCCCGGCCGGCCCTCGCCCGCCGCCCTCGCCGAGCTGCACCGCGCGCACCTGGGCACCGTGCCCTTCGAGAACCTGGGCGTCGGGCTCGGGGAGCCCGTCGTCCTCGACCCCGGCGCGCTGTTCGCCAAGCTCGTCACCCGGCGCCGCGGCGGCTTCTGCTACGAACTCAACGGCCTGTTCGCCGAGCTGCTGCGGGCGCTCGGCTACCGGGTGGACCTGCTCGGCGCCCGGGCCTTCGACGGGGACCGCCCCGGCCCGCCGTTCGACCACCTCGCCCTGCGGGTCGACCTGGCCGAGCCCTGGCTGGCCGACGTCGGCTTCGGCCGGTTCAGCCACTTCCCGCTGCGCCTGGACGAGCGCGGCCCGCAGCGCGAACCCGGCGGCGAGTTCACCCTGGTCCCGCACGCCGACGACGAGCTCGACGTGCTGCTGGACGGCCGGCCCGAGTACCGGCTCGGCCTGCGCCCCCACCGGCTGGCCGACTTCGTGCCGACCTGCTGGTGGCAGACCACCTCGCCGGACTCCCACTTCACCCGCTCGTCGACCTGCTCGCGGCTCACCCGGGACGGCGGCCGGATCACCCTCGGCGGCGTCCGGCTGATCCGTACCGGCCCGGACGGCGTGCGCACCGAGGAGGACCTCGACGAGGCCGGCGCCCTGGCCGCCTACCGCGAGCACTTCGGCATCACCCTCGACCGCCTGCCGGTGCCCCCGGCGCCCGCCGCCCGACCGCGGCCGGAGGATACCTAGGCGGTGCGGCCCGGCCGGACCGCATGCGGCACGGTGCCGAAGCCGCGGTAAGAGTCCGTCGGCCCGGGCCCGATCCCGGCGGCGGCCGGCACCTCCAGCCCGCAGAACGCGAGCGCCTCCTGGACCGGGCGGCCCAGGAGGCGGTGACGGCGCCGGTGGATCAGCGCGGTGACGAGAGACGTCCACGCATGGTGGCCGGCCCGTCGCAGCGCCTCACGGAGGCCGGCGGTGTCACTTCACGTCCGGTACGGCGGTGTCGTTCTTGAACGCGTCGAAGACCTGCTTGGCCTTGGCGCTGTCCCACTTGACCGCCGACTCGCCGGTGCTGGTCCGGAAGTCCGGGTTGGCGATCGGGACGGTGATGCTCTTGCCGTCGCCGCCGTTGACGTCCTTCATGGCGAGGAAGAGCGAGCCGAGGTCGGTCAGGCCGGCGTCGTCGTCGACGATCAGGGTGCCGAGGCCGGAGTCCACCAGCGGGTAGAAGGTGAACGGGTTCAGCACGGTGGCGGGGGAGGCGGCCTGCTTGGCCAGCGCGCCGAGGAACTTCTGCTGGTTGCGCATCCGGCCGAGGTCCTGGTCGGCCATCTGGTGGCGCTGGCGCACGAAGGCGAGGGCCTGGGTGCCGGTCAGGCTCTGGCAGCCGGCCTTCAGGTCGAGGCCGGAGTCCTTGTCCTTGACGTCCTGGTCGATGCACATGTCGACACCGCCGACCGAGTCCACGATGCCCACGAAGCCGGCGAAGCCGATCTCGGCGTAGTGGTCGATGCGCAGGCCGGTGTTGAGCTCGACGGTCTGCGCGAGCAGCTTGCCGCCGCCCGACGCGAAGGCCGAGTTGATCTTCGAGGTGGTCGCCTTGACCGGCTTCCCGTTGTCGCCGGTGTGCTCGGGGATCGGCACCCAGGAGTCGCGCGGGATGCTCATCAGGGTGTTACCGCCGTCCCCGATGTGCAGGATCATCATCGAGTCGCTGCGCTTGCCGCCGGCGTGGCCGGTGTGCAGGTCCTCCTCCTGGGAGTCGGAGAGCCCGTTGCGGCTGTCGGAGCCGACGATCAGCCAGTTGGTGCCCTTCCCGGCGGCGGGGCGGCCGGGGTAGTCGGCGAGCACGTTCTCGTGGTTCAGCTTGGAGTCGGCCCAGAACCAGGTCGAGACGGCGGTGACCATGACGGCGATCAGGACGCCGAACACCGACCACTTGACGATCCGGCGCCGCGGCCAGCGCGAGGGCCGGGCGGCGGGCGGCTGGGTGCCGCCCGGGGTTATCGGCCCGCCGGGCGCGCCGGGGCCGCCGGGCGCCCCCTGGCCCTGCGCGGGCACGCCGGGACGGCCGCCCGGCTGCCCGTACGCCGGGGGCTGTCCGTACGACTGCGGCTGCCCGTAGCCCTGCGCGGACCCGTAGCCGGGTGCCTGGGCCGGCGGCTGCGCCTGGCCGTACTCCTGCGGCTGTCGCGGCGCCGGGGCCCCCGGGCCGCGGGGGTTCAGCCCAGCCGGCAGCGGCGGCTCGGCCGCGTTGCCACCGCCGCGCCCGTACGCGCCGCCGCCGTTGCCACCGCCGCCCGGGCGGCCCTCCTGCCACGTGTTCATGTGGGAGAGAATGCCCGACGCGGGGTGCGGTGACTCCCCCCGGGGCCTCCGCCGGGGCCCTTGTAGCAGTTTTGATGCACGCGCCGGATCGTTCCGCCGCACATTCCCGCGCGGGTGCGCTGCGGGCTCACGGCGGGCTCACGGCCGCCCCACGGAGGGTGGCGGACGGCGCCGCGCCGGCTGCCGCCCGTCTCACCATCCGTCTCACCCTGTGTTCACCAGCCGGAACGATCCTTGACCGGTTCGAACAGCGCGTGTTTGCATGACTGCCATGGATCAGCGATGGACCCTCACGCGTCGGCGGCACGTCGACCTTCAGCGTGTGTCCTGTTCGCTCTGTCGTGGCTGACGCGCGCCCGTCGAACCCTCTCCTCCCCGCACACCCCTCTCCAGCGTTTCCCGCCGCCCGCGCGGCGTGCTCTCCGCTGTCGTAGCGCCGTCCCCGCTTCCTGCCCCGAGGTGAACCCATGGCCACCGTCCTGTCCGTTTCCGGCTCGCCGTCCGCGACCTCCCGCACCACCCGCCTGCTGCGCCACGTCGACGCGCAGCTCGAAGCCCGAGGTCACCGGGTCGTCCCGTTCGAGGTGCGCAGTCTGCCCGCGCACGCCCTGCTCTCGGCGGACTTCTCCCATCCCGAGATAGTCGCCGCGCTGGAGCTCTTCGCCCGGGCGGACGGCGTGGTGATCGGCACGCCGGTCTACAAGGCGGCCTACTCGGGTCTGCTGAAGACCCTGCTCGACGTGCTGCCGCAGTACGCGCTGACCGGCAAGGCCGTCCTGCCGCTGGCCACCGGCGGCTCCACCGCGCACGTGCTGGCCGTCGACTACGCGCTGCGTCCGGTGCTCAGCTCGATGGGCGCCGGCCACATCACCCAGGGCTGGTTCGTGCTCGACCGTCACATCACCGTCCGGGAGGACGGCGCGACCGTGATCGAGCGCGAGACGGACGTGCTGCTCACGCCCGTGGTGGAGGCCTTCGCGACGGCGCTGGAGCGGCTCGCCACTCCGGCCTTCGCCGGCTGACGGGGCCTGCGGCACGGTCCCGTACGGGCCGACCCCGAGAAGGGTGGCGGCGACCCCTAGGGGGAGGGGCGCCGCGCCCCGTACAACTACGGTTGGGCCGCTTCATACCGGCGGATGACGAGCGGTTCGCTCGCCGCTCCTAACGTGGATCACATCCCCGCTCGTGCGGATCAGGACCGAGGTTCCGGTGAACCGGAGGGTCCTGGACACACCGGGTGGGTGGGGCTGACTACCGGTCAAGAACTCTCTCCTGCACCATTTCGCGGGCAGGTGGGAGCGACGAGGCTGGAGTCAACGGGTGGGCCCACTTCTGAGGAGAATCCAGTGACGACGGCAGCAGCAGCCGTGTACAACCCCCAGCTTCCCGGCGGCGGCGCCGCCGTGGCCGCCTCGGCCCGTCAGGTGACCAAGGCCTACGGCACGGCCGAGACCAGGGTCACCGCACTGAACGCGGTCGACGTCGACATCCAGCGCGGCCGCTTCACCGCGATCATGGGCCCCTCGGGCTCCGGCAAGTCGACCCTGATGCACTGCCTGGCCGGCCTGGACACCGTCACCGACGGCCGGATCTGGATCGGCGACACCGAGATCACCGGCCTGAAGGACAAGCAGCTCACCAGGTTGCGCCGGGACAAGATCGGCTTCATCTTCCAGGCGTTCAACCTCCTCCCCACGCTGAACGCGCTGGAGAACATCACGCTCCCGATGGACATCGCCGGCCGCAAGCCGGACACCGCCTGGCTGGACCAGGTCGTCGAGACCGTCGGCCTGGCCGGCCGCCTCAAGCACCGCCCGGCGCAGCTCTCCGGCGGCCAGCAGCAGCGCGTCGCGGTCGCCCGGGCCCTGGCCGCCCGCCCCGAGATCATCTTCGGCGACGAGCCCACCGGGAACCTCGACTCCCGGGCCGGCGCCGAGGTGCTGACCTTCCTGCGGCGCTCGGTGGACGAACTGGGCCAGACCATCGTCATGGTCACCCACGACCCGGTGGCCGCCGGCTACGCGGACCGCGTGCTCTTCCTCGCGGACGGCGTCATCGTCGACGAGATGCACGCCCCCACCGCTGACTCCGTCCTCGAACGCATGCGCCGTTTCGACGGCAAGCGCACGAGCTGAGCGGGGACCGGGACATGCTGCTCAAGACCTCACTGAGAACCTTCCTCGCCCACAAGGGGCGGATGGTGCTCTCGCTGCTCGCGATCGTCCTCTCGGTCGCGTTCGTGTCCGGCACGCTGGTGTTCTCCAACACCGCCACCAGCACCTTCGACCGGCTCTTCGCCTCGACCGCCTCCGACATCTCCGTCCAGCCCGCCAAGGCCGGGATCGACGGCGACGACGACGCCCCCGGCGGCAAGGTGGCGACCCTCCCGGTCGACACCGTGCAGCGGATCGCCGCCACCCCGGGGGTGCGGACCGCGGTCGGGCAGGTGTTCACCCAGGACGCGGTCCTGGTCGACCCGGCCACCAACAAGGCGATCGGCCCGACCAGCGGCGCGCCCACCCTGACGGGCAACTGGACGGAGACGCCGCGCAATTCGGTGGAGATCACCTCGGGACACACCCCGCAGGGCGCCGACCAGGTCGTGCTGGACGCGGACACCGCGAAGAAGGCCGGCCTCGGCCTCGGCGGCAAGCTGCGGGTGATCGCCGGCAGCGGCAAGCACGACTTCACCATCGCCGGCATCGCGACCTTCAAGACCACCAACCCGGGCGCGGCACTCGCCTTCCTGGACACCGTGACCGCCCAGCAGGTGCTGCTCGGCACCACCGCGTACACCTCGGTCGAGGCCTTCGGCGACGGCACCCGCACCGACGAGCAGCTGAAGGCGGACGCCCTCGGCGCGCTCGGCGGCGGCTACCAGGTGAAGACCGCGGCGGAGCAGAAGGCGGAGAACAACAAGGACGTCGGCTCCTTCCTCGGCTTCATGAAGAACGCGATGCTCGGCTTCGCGCTGATCTCCGCCCTGGTCGGCGGCTTCCTGATCATCAACACCTTCTCCATGCTGGTCGCCCAGCGCACCCGGGAGATCGGGCTGCTGCGCGCCATCGGCGGCAGCCGCAAGCAGGTGAACCGCTCGGTGCTGATCGAGGCGCTGATCCTCGCGGTGCTCGGTTCGACCATCGGCCTCGGCGCCGGCCTGGGCCTGGCGGCCGGTCTGATCCAGCTGATGAAGGCCATCGGCATGAACCTCAGCGCCGCGGATCTCCAGATCACCGCGGACGTGCCGATCGCCGGTTACGCCCTCGGCATCGTGGTCACGCTGGTCGCGGCCTGGTTCCCGGCCCGCCGGGCCGCCCGGATCGCCCCGATGGCGGCCCTGCGCGACCACGGCACTCCGGCCGAGGGCCGCTCCAACCTCGTGCGCACGGTGATCGGCCTGGTGCTGACCGCCGGCGGCGGCGGCCTGCTCGTCCTGGCCGCCAAGGCCGACAAGGCGGCCACCGGCGGGCAGTACCTGGGTCTGGGCGTGCTGCTCACCCTGATCGGCTTCGTCGTCCTCGGTCCGCTGCTGGCCACCAGCGTGGTCCGGGTGCTCGGCGCGCTGCTGCCGGCTCTGTTCGGCCCGTCCGGCAAGCTCGCCCAGCGCAACGCGATGCGCAACCCGCGTCGGACGGGCGCCACCGCCGGCGCCCTGATGATCGGCCTCGCGCTCGTCATCGGCGCCTCGGTCTTCACCTCCTCGGTGATCAAGTCCACCAACGAGCAGATCGACACGTCGGTCGGCGCGGACTACATCATCTCCGCCGGCCGCACCGGTCTCACCCCCGAGATGGTGAAGGCGGCCGAGAACACGCCGGGCATCGAGCACATCACCCGTCAGCAGTTCGTACCGGCGCTCTTCACCACCCCGGACGGCAAGACGGCCAAGGAGGGCGTGTCGGCGGTCTCGCCGAGCTTCACCGCCGACTTCAAGCTCCCGGTCAAGTCCGGCAGCGCGGACGCGCTCGGCCAGGGCGCGATCGTGGTCGGGGAGTCCTACGCCGCGGACCACGGTCTCAAGGTCGGCGACCGGATCGGCATCGACTACGGCAAGGGCCGCACCCAGTCCCTGCCGGTCGGCGTGATCCTGACCAAGGGCAACTCGCTCTTCGACGGCAACTACTTCATCGGCCTGGACACCCTCGGCAAGGCCGTCCCGGTCGCCGACCAGGGCAGTGACGCGGTCGTCTTCGGCAAGGCCCGGCCCGGTTCGGACGTCGCCGGGACGCTGACCGCGCTGGAGTCCTCCTTCAAGGAGTACCCGCAGGTCACCGTGCGGGACCAAGCCGGCTACAAGGACCTCGTCCAGGAGCAGGTCAACTCCCTGCTCTACATCATCTACGGCATGCTCGGCCTCGCGATCGTGGTCGCGGTGCTCGGCGTCGTCAACACCCTGGCGCTCTCGGTGGTGGAGCGGACCCGGGAGATCGGCCTGCTGCGGGCGATCGGGCTCTCCCGGCGTCAGCTGCGCCGGATGATCCGGCTGGAGTCGGTGGTGATCGCCCTGTTCGGCGCGATCCTCGGGACCGGTCTCGGCCTGGCCTGGGGCATCACCGGTCAGCGGGTCCTCAAGGACCAGGGGCTGGAGACGCTGGCCGTCCCGACCGGCACGATCGTGGTCACGCTGGTCGCCTCGGTGGTCATCGGCCTGGTCGCGGCTCTCGTACCGGCCTTCCGGGCCGGTCGGATGAACGTCCTCGCGGCCATCGCGACGGACTGACCCCCGGATCGGGGGATCGGGGGAGGGCAGGGGCCGGGTGCGTCACAGCACCCGGCCCCTGCCGGCGTTCCCGGCGCCGCGGCCCAGGGCCCGGCAGCACGAGACCCGGGCCTGCGGGCCTACGGGCAGACGATGTCGGACGCCTTCTCGGCCGCCACGGCGGCCGACGGGGTCGCGGCGGGCGCCGGGGGCGGCGGCAGCGGTGCGACGGTGGCCGCGGCCGGGCTCGCGCCCGGGGCGGCCGGGTAGTCCCCGCCCGCGTACACCTGGAGGGTTGGCCCGAGGCCGGGGACGGCGGTCGACTCGGCGCCCGGGAGCGCGGCGGCCAGCGTCCGGGCGGACTCGGTCCAGCGCGGGTCGTAGCGGACCACCGTCCGGCCGGGCGCCGTCCCCGCCGGGGCGTTCGACGGCGCGCCGGTGGTGGCGAAGCCCGCCCGCCGCAGGTCGCCGTCGACCCGGGCCCCCAGACCGGGCACCCCGGCCGCGTTGAACACCTGGACGTGCACCTGCTCGGGGGCCACCGCGGCCGGGGCGACCGGGCTCGCCGCGGCGCTCGGCGCGGTGGTCGCGGCGCCGGTGGAGGCGGCCGCCGCGGGGGAGGCGGCCCCGCCCGATTCGGGCTCGCCGGCCGGTGCTGAGCCCGGTGCGGAGCCCGGGGCCGGGCCCGCCGCGCCCGCCGCGGCGTTCAACGGCCGCCCGGCCCGCACGGCGTCGAACAGGGCCTTCGCCCCCGCCTGGTCCCAGAGCACGGTCGAGCCCCAGCCGGCCACCTGGTGGTCCAGCTTCGCCAGCGGCACGGTCGCGAAGTCAGCGCGCCCCGCCGAGAGCTCCCTCAGCCTGGACGCCAGAGTGATCAGGTCGTCGGTGGTGAGGTCCTTGTCCGCCTTCACCGAGCCGAGCAGGCTGTCCGTCAGCCGGGCCAGCCGGACGGGGTTGAACAGCGTGCCGCTGTCGGTCACCTGGTGCAGCAATTGGGCGACGAACTTCTGCTGGCGGTGCATCCGGCCGAGGTCGGCGCTGCCGTCCACGTGCCGGGCACGGACGTACCTGAGCGCGCCGGCGCCGTCCAGGGTGCTGGTGCCGGCCGGCAGGTCGAGGCCGGAATAGTCGTCCTTGAGCGGCTTGTTGGTGCAGACCCGCACGCCGCCGACGGCGTCCACGGCGGAGACGAACCCGGCGAAGTTCACCTGGAGGTAGTGGTCGATCCGCAGCCCGGTGTTCTGCTCCACGGTGGCGACGGTGAGCTGCGGCCCGCCCATCCCGAACGCCGCGTTGACCTTTCCCTTGCCGGCCGGGACGTCCTTGCGGGTGACCTGGTCCCGGTGGGCCGGGATGTCCACGTAGGAGTCCCGGGGGATGCTGATCACGCTGGCCCGGGAGCCGTCCCCGGCGACCTGGACGATCATCATGGTGTCGGTGCAGTGGCAGGACTCGCCCCCGGCGTGCAGCACCTCCTTGAGCGTCTTCTCCGGGATGCCCTCCCGCTCGTCGGTGCCGACCAGCAGGAAGGTGGTGGAGCCGTCGTCGGCGGGCCGGGCCGCGTCGCCGCTGAAGGCGTCCACCCGGTCGATCGAGCCGAGGCCGTGCAGGACCGCCCAGCCGCCGCCGGAGGTGGTGAGGACGCCGAAGGCGATGCCGGCGGCCAGTCGGCGGGGCCAGGCACGGCGCCGTCCGGGCAGGGCGGAACGGGGGGGAACGGGCATCTCTCGGATGGTAGGGGCGGCCCGCTCCGGGGCCGGTGAGGGCGCGCCGGGGGCGGAGAGTACGGTGGGCCGGAGCGGCGAATCGTTCCTTCGGCGCCGGGGGCGTCACGTAGCCCAGACCGGGACAAGACGGAGACCGGTCCGCACCGGTACGGTTGGCCCCGATGAACACCAAGGCTGCTGAGGAGCTGCCGGCGGTCTCCGTGATCATGCCGGTGCTCAACGAGGAACGACACCTGCGCACGGCCGTCCGGCACATCCTGGAACAGGACTACGCCGGGCCGATGGAGGTGGTGATCGCCCTCGGTCCGTCCTCCGACCGGACCGCGCAGATCGCCGCCGAACTGACCGCCGAGGACGCGCGGGTCAGGACGGTGGAGAACCCCACCGGCCGCACCCCCGCGGGGCTGAACGCCGCGATCCGCGGCTCCAGCCATCCGATAGTGGTCCGCGTCGACGGGCACGGCCTGCTGACCCCCGGCTACATCACCACGGCGGTCCGGCTGCTCGGCGAGATGGAGGCCGCCAACGTCGGCGGCATCATGCACGCCGAGGGCGAGACCGAGTGGGAGAACGCCGTCGCCGCCGCGATGACCTCCAAGATCGGGGTCGGCAACGCGGCCTTCCACACCGGCGGCCTGGCGGGCCCGGCGGACACCGTCTACCTCGGGGTGTTCCGGCGCGAGGTGCTGGAGCGGCTCGGCGGGTACAACGAGGAGTTCGTCCGCGCCCAGGACTGGGAGCTCAACTACCGCATCCGGCAGGCGGGCGGGCTGGTTTGGTTCACCCCGCAGCTGCGCGTCACCTACCGTCCCCGGCCCACCGTGCGGGCGCTGGCCAAGCAGTACAAGGACTACGGCCGCTGGCGCCGGGTCGTCACCCGCTACCACAAGGGCTCGGTCAACTTCCGCTACCTCGCCCCGCCGGCGGCCTTCCTCGGCGTGACCCTCGGGCTGGTGCTCGGCGCGGCCGTCCACCCGGCCTTCCTCGCGGTGCCCGGCGCCTATCTGCTCGGCATCGTCGGCGGTGCGCTGGTCGAGGGCCGCGGCCTCTCGGCGAAGGCCAAGGCGCTGCTCCCGGTGGCCTTCGCGACCATGCACCTCAGCTGGGGCTTCGGCTTCCTCACCTCGCCGCGTTCGCTGGCCCGCCGGGTGATCGCCAGCCGGTCCCCGGCGACCGCCGACGTGGTCGCCGAGGCCCGCTGACCCGATCCGGCCAATCCCCCCGACCCGCTCTCACCGTCCCCGCCCCGACGCTATCGTCGGGCGCCATGGGGACAGTTGAGGGCGGGTCCGTCGTCGGTGCCCGGGTCGAGGCGACCGCGGACGTGGACGGCCGGGCGGTGCTCGGCGCCGGGACGACCGTCTGGCACCTGGCCCAGGTGCGCGAGGACGCGGTGATCGGCGCCGACTGCGTCATCGGGCGCGGCGCCTACGTCGGCCCGGGCGTGCGGATCGGGGACCGGGTCAAGCTGCAGAACCACGCGCTGGTGTACGAGCCCGCGGTGGTCGAGGACGGCGTGTTCATCGGCCCGGCGGCCGTGCTCACCAACGACCTCTACCCGCGCTCCGTCGACGTCGACGGCCGGCTCAAGCGCGGCGACGACTGGCACGCCCGCGGGGTGACCCTCCGGGAGGGCTGTTCGATCGGCGGCCGCGCGGTGCTGGTCGCGGGGGTGACGGTCGGCCGCTGGGCGCTGGTCGCGGCCGGCGCCGTGGTGCACCGGGACGTCCCGGACTTCGCCCTGGTGGCCGGTGTCCCGGCCCGCCGGATCAAGTGGGTCGGCCGGGCCGGCGAGCCGCTGGAGCCGGACGGCGGGGACGGCTGGCGCTGCCCGCGCACCGGTGAGCGCTACCGCGAGACGGACGGCCTGCTCGCCCCGCGCTGAGGCTCACTTGGCGCAGACGTCGGTGTCGTCCGCCTGGACGCGCTGGAGGTCCTTGGGCGCCTCGGTCGGCGCGACGGACGGGACGGCGTTCGCGGCGGCCAGGACGTCCTTGCCGAGGACCACGGCCAGCCCGTCCCTGCTGCCGGCCTTCGGGTCCTCCCGGACCGCGTCGGCCGGGAGTCCGAGGGAGGCGGCCAGTGCGGCCGCCTCGGCAGCCTTGCCGGCCGGGTAGGACACCGAACTGCTGGGCGTGGCCGTCGCGTTGGGGGCGGTGGCGGCCTTGGCGAAGCCCTGGGCCCGGAGCTTGTCGACGGCCTGCTGGGCCTGCCCGGGCGTCCCGCTGCCGTTGTGCACCGCCACCCGGACGTCCTTGGTGTCCACCGCGGCGGCGGTGGCCGTCGGCGAGGGCGCGGCGGCGGCCTCGGTGGCGCCGGCCCCGGGCGCGGCCGGGGCGGCGGCGTTCCCGGTCAGCGAGCGGTCCTGGGCGACCAGCGAGAACACCTGCCCGGCGTCCGGCTGCTTGAGCACCAGCCGGTCCTTGTCCTTCGGGTCGTCCAGCACCGGCGCGGTGGTGAAGGTGATGTTCTTGGTGTCGACCTTGCTGATGTCCAGCGCCAGGTCCTTCAGCTTGTCGACGCTGCCGATCCCGTCGTCCACGGTGAGCGCCTTGGTGGCGGCGTCGGCGAGCTTCCACAGCTTGGTCGGGCTGGTCAGGGTGTCACTGCTCTTGATCGAGCGGATCATCGAGCTGATGAACTGCTGCTGCAGCGGGATCCGGGTGAGGTCGCCGCCGAAGCCGACGGCGTGCCGGGTGCGGACGAAGGCCAGCGCCTCGTCGCCCTGGACGACGTGCCGGCCCTTGCTCATCCGGAGGTGCGAGTCCGCGTCGTTGATGTCCTTGGCCGCGCACACCTCGACCCCGCCGACGGCGGTGGAGAGCGTTTTCACGGCATCGAAGTTGACCATCACGAAGTGGTCGACCCGGATTCCCGTCGCCTTCTCGACGGTCTTCCAGGTGCAGCCCGGATCGCGGCCCTCCTGGCCGAGGCTCTCGTTGAACATGGCCCGCGCGGAACCGGGGATCTTCTTGCCGCCGGTGTTCTCGCAGTCGGGGATCGGCACCATCAGATCGCGCGGAATGCTGATCACGGTGGCGTTGCTGCGGTCCTTGGCGACGTGGAACAGCAGGGTGGTGTCCGCGTGTCCGGTGCTGCCCTCGTCGCCGTACTCGCGGCCCAGGCCCTCGCGGCTGTCGGTGCCGATGACCAGGATGTTGAGCGCGTCGCCGGCCGCCTTGGGCCGCTCCGCCTCGCTGCCCAGCTGCACCTTGACGGCGGTGATGTTGTTGTTGAAGTGCTGGTACGCGTAGTAGGCCCCGCCGCAGCCGGCCACCAGGACCAGCGCGCCGACGCCGGCGGTCCACTTCAGCACCCGCCGGCGCGGGCGCTCGGCGGCGGCCTGGCGGCGGCGGGC
>NZ_JBEPAA010000116.1:0-17681 GCF_040298365.1 Kitasatospora sp. NPDC001603 | reverse complement strand
TGGAAGGAGGCGCTGAACCAGTTCTCACTATTCTTCGAGGACCGGCTCAGCATCCGATAACCACAAAGGACTTACACAAGATCGCTTACACGCCCCAACGCCTGGCTCCACCTCGGAGACATCCTCACGGCCGCCGCAGACGGAACGGCGTGGCCCAAGCCACCCGGTTCGCGGTGACAGCTCCGGGCTTCGCCGAGAAACACTGGCCACATGGCAACCGAGCGTCGGTGACAGCGGGCGATGGGGGTGTGAGGAAGGCCTGGCTGGCGAGGCAGCTTCACCTCCGCCCTGCCGGGTCACGCGTAGGGGTCGCGCAGCGGCCGGGGCTCACGGACCCCGCGGGTGATCTCCTCGGGGAGGTCTGCGCCGGCGAGGTAGTAGCGGCCCTGGGCCTCGCCCTTCGCCGCTAGCCAGCCGGCGCGGACAAGTTCGCGGATGTCGCGTTGGGCCTGCTGCTCGCTGAGCTCGGCGTCGGCCTGGTAGGTGGCGCGGCGCAGGCGGTTGCCCATGGCCGTGGGGTAGAGGGCGTAGAGCATGCGGTCGGGCCAGCCGCGCTGCTCGACGGCTTCGTCGAGGGCGGTCCAGACGTCGCGGGTGGTGTTCACCTGGCGCTCGACGCTCTGGGCCTGCTGGTGGTGGGCGCGCAGGCAGAACCGGATCCAGGGCAGGGTCTCGCGGTCCGGAGTCCAGACGGGGCCGCCGACGTCGGCGAGGATGTCGTAGTAGCGGTAGGTGTTGCGGGCCCTGCCGAGCCATTCCTCGATGCTGGAGAACTCCGGCGCCATGATCCCTTCGCGGGCCAGGACCAGGGTGTGCAGGGCGCGGGACATCCGCCCATTGCCGTCCGACCACGGGTGGATCGCCACCAGGTTCAGGTGCGCCATCGAGGCCCGCACCAGTCCCGGAGCGTTCAGATCGCCCTCGTTCAGCCACTCGACCAGTTCGCCAGTCAGTTCTGCCAGCTGCTGGGCATCAGGGGCGGTGTAGGCGGCGATGGTCGGGTCTTCAGCGGAGGTGACGTACACCGGCCCGGTGCGCCACCAGCCGGGCCGTTTGATCAGGTGGTGGCCTTGCATCATGAAGTGCAGCGAGTTGAGCAGGCCCTTGCTGTAGGCGAAGTCGTCGCCCGCTTCAGCGAGGCGCTGGATGTAGGTCATCGCCTGCCGATAGCCCTCGATCTCGGCCGTGACGGTGTCGTTCGCATCGATCGGCGCTTCGCCGACCATGATGTCCTCGACGTCCGACACGCTCGCGGCGTAGCCCTCGATCGTGTTCGATCCGGCGATTGCCCGCGCCGTGAGGTTACGCCGCAGCTGCCCCTCCCAGCGACGTGAAGTGCGCAGATGGAGACGCAGCCGGTTGCGCATTTCGTCAATCTCCGCGAGGACGGACTGGTCGATGTCCTGCAGCAATGGCACAGCGTAGAGCATGAAGCAATGACACCATGACGGCATCAAACAAGCAAGCGGAACCGGCGCAACCATGGTGCATGAGTACCTCAATGCATCCCTAGGAATCAGTCGCCCCGGATCCGTTCAGCGAGATCACCACCGCCGACCTTCCGGCTCCGCCGAGCGCCCTGCGCTCGCAATACCGCACTTCACCGCTCACCAGCCCCCGCCCGCCGGCCGCCCAGGCCACCCCAGCCCAGACACAGGCCTGGGCCAGCTTCCTGGCAGGGGCTGTCCACAATGGGCTCGACCCGACACTGGTCACCCAATGGCTGACCATCCTGGCCGACGCCACCGGCAGCCCTGTCCTCCCGTCTCTGGCCTCCATGCCGTTGGGTGACTACGTCAACCTCCGCTTCCCGGTCATCCTGACCGGCCTGGAAACCACCACGCACGCCCCGTACCTCGCCGGCTGGCACCTGCGGATCGAGCCCGAGCTCGGGCGGCTCCCCCTCCGCCTGATCACCACCGCTCTCATCACTGCGGCAGTTTTCGGCTGGATCGCCGATGGCTGCAGCCGCTCCACGATCAAGAACACCCTCGCCATGCTCTCCCGCATCTTCGAGCAGGCCATCGTGGACGGCATCCTCGAACGCAACCCCGCCCACATCACCGGCTGGCAGCGCGAGTACCAGCAGGTCGAAGACGAACTGCGGGACCCCCGCTCCCTCGCCCTGCGCGACTGGGGCGCCCTCACCGAACTCGCCGATGCCCTGGTCGCAGCCTCATACAAGCGCTATCGCGGATGGGGTGATGTCGTCGTCCACAGCGCCTGCACCGCCACACGGATCGGCGAGGTCTCCGGAGTCCGGGCCCGCGACGTCGATACCGACAAGTGGCTCCTGACCTGCCGCCGACAGACCACCCCCGCTCCCGGCGGCCTGGTCGACAAGCACACCAAGGGTAGGGTCGCCCGCCTCATCCCGATCATCGAACCGTTGCGCCCACTCATCATCAGGCGGCTCCAAGCGACGCGAGGCGACCCGGACGCCCGCCTCTACACCGGCCCGCGCCGCGGCCGCATCAGCACCGCAGTCCTGCGCGACGCCACCCACTGGGACGACGTCACCCGGGACCTCGGCTATGAACACCTGCGTCGCCACGACCTGCGCCACACCGGCCTGACCTGGATGGCCGACGCCGGCATCCTTCCACACATCCTCAAGGAAATCGCAGGCCACTGGCTCATCACCACCACCCAGCGCTACTTCCACCCCGACGTGCTCCGGATCCTGGAAGCCGGCCGAGCCCTCACTCATCACCTCGAGAAACTCCAACGCGACGGCCAGATCACCCGCCGCTGGTAACACGCCGTAACTGCCATCGCCTCGAAATGGCCGCTGACAAGCCGCTCCGATGCTGCCCGAGTCACGCCACGGCAAGCAGCAGGCGCCAGAAAGGCCTTAGAAATGCCCCGATATGACCAGTTTGACCCACTTGACCCGCGACCGGCGCACTTGACCGAAGGTCAAGTGCGCCACCACACCTCGCTCCAGCAAAACGACAAGGAGGTCTCGCACTTCACCTTGAGATCGAAGAACAATCCGCGCACCAGCCACTGGAGCAACGAGTGCCGACGAACCTGCGGCCATACCTGGGGACCATTTTGGGACCCCGTGGGACCAAAAACGGGCCCCGAAAACCAGCAAGAGCGGGCACTTGGTTTCCCAAGTACCCGCTCTCACAAGCGACTTCACAGTCGGGACGACAGGATTTGAACCTGCGACCCCTTGACCCCCAGTCAAGTGCGCTACCAAGCTGCGCCACGTCCCGTGGTCTCGGTGCCTTCGGCGGGGCCTGGGGGGCTCTGCTGTGGGGCTTCTCGACCTTGTCGCCGTTGTCCCGGCGACGTGGAAAACAATACAGCACGTCGGGGGGTGCTCGCTGCCAGGTATGGCGGTGGTGTCAGGGGGTCGGGTGGCGGGCGTCGTAGCGGAGGAAGGCGGGGCGGCGGGCGGCGAGCAGGGCGATGGCGGCGACGCAGGCCAGGCCGCCGCTGATGACGGAGGTGGCGGGGTTGGTGAGGGAGGCGACGGTGCCGGACTCGAAGTCGCCGAGGCGGGGGCCGCCGGCGACGACCACGATGAAGATGCCCTGGAGGCGGCCGCGCATCTCGTCGGGGGCCGCGACCTGCATCATCGTGTTGCGGAAGATCATGCTGACGGTGTCGGCGCAGCCGGCCACGGCGAGCAGGAGGAGGCCGAGCCAGAGGTTGTGGATCAGGCCGAAGGCGGCGATGGCGAGGCCCCAGGCGGCGACGGCGGCGAGGACGGCCACGCCCTGGCGGTTGACCCGGCCGACCCAGCCGGAGAACAGGGCTCCGGCCAGGGCGCCCACCGCGGGGGCGGCGACCAGCAGGCCGACGGTGCGGGCGTCGCCGGCGTAGAAGGTGACCGCGATGGCGGGGAAGAGGGCTCGCGGCATACCGAAGATCATCGCGGCCAGGTCGGCCAGGAAGCTGGTGCGCAGGTTCGGCTGCTCCCGCAGGAAGCGCAGGCCGTCGAGGACGGAGGCGCGGCCGCGGCGGTCGCCGAGCGGGCGCATGGCGGGCAGGCGCCACATCGCGTACAGGGTGGCGGCGAAGGCCACGGTGTCGACCAGGTAGGCGGCCTGGGTGCCCCAGGCGCCGATGAGGACGCCGCCGAGCATGGGGCCGACGGTGAGGCCGAGGTTCATGCTGACGGTGTTCAGGGCGTTGGCGGCGGGGAGTTGGTGGCTCGGGACGAGGCGGGGGATCATCGCCGACCGGGCGGGCGAGCTCAGCGCGAAGAAGCCCGCCTGGACGGCGACGGCGGCGTAGAGCACGGCGACGAGGCCGAGCCCGGCGAAGGCCTGGGCGGCGAGGACGGCGGAGACCGCGGCGAGGCCGGCCGAGCCGATCAGGCCGAGCTTGCGCCGGTCCACGGTGTCGGCGATCGCGCCGCCGTAGAGGCCGAAGGCGACCAGCGGGAAGAGGGAGAAGAGCCCGACCAGGCCGGTGGCGAAGCTGGAGCCGGTCATGTCGTAGACCTGGACGGAGACGGCCACGGCGGTCATCTGCTGACCGATCGACGAGACCGCCTGCCCGAACCACACCCGCCGGTAGTCGACGTTGTCGCGCAGCGGGCTGAGATCGGCGAAGGCCTTGCGGTACCAGCGCGCGGACGAGGCGGGGAGCTCTGCCGAGGGGGCGGGGAGCTCTGCCGCGGCGGCGGGGGGTTCGACGGACGCGGCAGGGGGCTTCACGGCCGCCGCCGGGGAGAGGCCACCCTCGGGACCTCCTGGGGGCGCGGCCGACCCTGGGGTCGGGGGCACGACGGGTACCGGGGGCGCGGAGGCGGCCGCGGGCGGCGCGGCATCCGAATTGGCAGGATGATTGGTCGACACAGCCCCCCATATTCGACCTCCGCCCGTGCGCCCAGCCCACCGGGGTACCGGCCGAGCGGCCGCGGCCCCGCTGGGCTGGGCGGCCTCACCGGCCGGCCGCACCCCCCGCTGAGCCGCGGCAGCGACGGCGGTGGCGGCGGCTACCGGGTCAGGACCTGCTTCTCGCCCGCCTCGACCACGAAGTCCAGCCGGTTGCCCGGCGGCGGGAAGGGGCAGATGAAGTGGTCGGCGAAGGCGCACGGCGGCAGGTAGGCGCGGTTGAAGTCCAGCACCGTGCGGCCGTCCGCGTCGGGCTCGGGAAGGCTGATGAAGCGGAAGCGGTAGGTGTCCGCGCCGCTGCTCGCGTCCGCGATGACCCCGCTGAGTCCGCGGCCCGCGCTGCCGACCGTCAGGGTGCGGTGTTCGCCCGCCACGGTGAAGGAGATCCGGCCGGTGAGGGTCAGCGGGCGGTCCTTGCCGTCCGCGTTGGGGACGAGGACGGCCCGGGCCTCGCCCTCGAAGGGGGTGTAGAGCGCCGGCACGGCCCATTCCGGCGAGTAGGGGTACGCGGAGATGCCGGCGAAGGACTGCCGCCCGGGCGAGGCCGGGTCGAAGACCCGCAGGGCGAGTTCACCCTCGCGCTCGATCGGGACGAGCAGCACGTCCCCGACTGAGGCGGTGTCCGCGGCCGGGTCGGTGTCCGGGCGGAGCAGCACCTCGCCGTCGACCGGGGCGGACGCGCCCGCGACGGTGATGCCGTCGGACGCCGTCGCCCGGAGCCGGACGCCCTCCGCGTCGGCCCACCAGCGGCCGGGCACGCCGGGTATCCCGGCGGGGTCCGGCTCCAGCCAGTGCGTGCCGGTGAGCGCCAGCTGGCCGTGGCGGGCGCTCACCGCCGCAGCGCGGCCCTCGCTCCAGTGCTTCCAGTCCTCCGCGGCTGTCGCCGTCATCGGTGTGCCCTCCCAGTCGGTCCGGGCCCGCCGGACCGTCCGCCGGGCACCGGGCCCGGCGGACAGTCCGGCACCGCCCGTGCGGTGTCCGTCATCACGTCAACGCCGATCACCGGGGTGGATCATTCCCGGCAGGTCCGACGGGACGGACGGCGGGCCTCACCCGGGCGCCGAGGGGCGGGTCAGCCCTTCAGCGGCCGGAAGAGCCCCTCCTGCACCACGGACACGACCAGCTGCCCGTGGCGGTCGAAGATCTGCCCGCGCGCGAGACCGCGGGCGCCGTGGGCTATCGGGGACTCCTGCTGGTAGAGCAGCCAGTCGTCGGTCCGGAACGGTCTGTGGAACCACATCGCGTGGTCGAGCGAGGCCATGTCGAAGTGGCGCGTGCCCCAGAGCGGCTCGACGGGGGCGCGGACGGCGTCGAGCAGCGTCATGTCGCTCGCGTAGGTGAGCGCGCAGACGTGGATCAGCGGGTTGTCGGGCAGGGCGCCGTTGGTGCGCAGCCAGACACCGCTGCGGGCCTCGACGCCGGCCAGCTCCTCCTTGGTCCAGCGCAGCCGGTCGACGTAGCGGATGTCGAAGGGCTGGCGGCGGCTGATGAACGGGGGCAGCTCGCCGAGCCGGGACCCGACCTCCTCCAGCGCGCTCGGCAGGTCCTCGGGGGCGGCGACGGCGGGCATCGGGTACTGGTGCTCGATGCTGCCCTCCTCGGGGACGTGGAAGTCGGCGGTGAGGGCGAAGATCGAGCGGCCGCCCTGGATGGCGAGCACCCGGCGGGTGGTGAAGGAGCGGCCGTCCCGGATCCGGTCCACCTGGTAGACGATGGGCACGCCGGGCACACCGGGGCGCAGGAAGTAGGCGTGCAGCGAATGGACGGGGCGGTCGCCGTCCACCGTGCGCCCCGCCGCCACCAGCGCCTGGCCCGCGACCTGGCCGCCGAACGTCCGCTGCAGCGCCTCCTCCGGGCTGCGCCCGCGGAAGATGTTCAGTTCGATCTGCTCAAGGTCCAGCAGCTCGACGAGTTCGTCGACAGGGGTACCCATGCGTGCGCTTCCTCTCCGGGTGGCCGACCCGGACGGAGATGCCCGCCCGGCTGCCGACGCCCGTTCTATCGAATTCTCCCGCCCAGTCGAATCCTTCAGCGAGCCAGGGCATTCCCCTCGACCCCGCACCCCTCCACCGATTCACTCGAACGAGGACCCATCGCTTCCAACATGCCGGCGTAGGAGCTCCGCCAGGACACCGCGAGCACCGCAGACGGGACACCGCGAGCGCCGCAACCGGGCACCGCCAGCACCGCAACGGGACACCGCGAGCACCGCCCGGACGCCGAAGGCTCCGCACACGGACGACGGCAGCGCCGCCGTCACAGGCCCGACTGGCGGACGGTGATGTTGAGCCGGCCGGTCAGCCCGAGCGCCGGATCCGCCGTGCCGGGCAGCGTGCGCACCACCCCGTGGTACGCGAAGCGAGCCGGTCCGCCGAACACCAGCAGGTCACCGCTGCGCAGTTCCAGGTCGGTCCACGGCCGGGTGCGGGTGCGGGTGTTGCCGAGCCGGAAGAGGCAGGTGTCGCCGAGGGAGAGCGAGACCACGGGCGCGTCCGTGCGCTCGTCGCGGTCCTGGTGCAGCCCCATCTTCGCGCCGTGCGGGTAGTGGTTGACGATCGCGATGTCCGGTTCGTACCCGGCGGCGCCCGCGATCGCGTCGACGGCCTCGCCGTACGCCGCGTCGACCGCGTCGCGGGCGAGCCGGGCGAGCTCCGGCGGGAACGCCTTGACCGGTGCGCCGTCGGCCGCGACGCGACGGTAGCCGTAGGGGTACCAGTCCCAGCCCAGGGCGACCATGCGGACCGACATCATGCCGCCGGTCGGCATCCGGACGGCGTGCATCCCCGCCGGCGGCCGGGCCCACTCCCGGCACGCGGCGACCAGGCGGAGCTGGGCTTCGGCGTCGAGCCAGCCGGGGACGAGCACCGCGCCGGGCGCCGGTTCGGACCGCCCGGGCACGGAAGCCCCGTCAGCGCCCGACCCGGCACCGGCCCCGAGGTCACGACCGACACCGGACTCCGGGTCGCGACCGGAGCCCGTACCGAACAGTTCGCCCTGGATCACGCCACCATCCTCCCGCACCCACCGGGCGGCCGGCAGGGCGAGCGGGCGCAGGACCCGATCAGCCGCGGTCGGACCCTCCACTGATCATCCCGATCTCCCGGGCACAGGCCGGCCACGCCTCCCACCCCTGCAGATGGAGGATCTCCTCCGCCACGGTGGTCTGCTGGCGCCGACTCGCCCGGTCGGGGCGGTCGGCGAAACGCAGGCCGCCAGCCTCCTCCCAGGTCGGCGGCCAGATCTGCAGGCCGCCGAAGTAGCCGTTGCCGGTGGCGGCCCGCCAGTCGCCGCCGCTCTCGCACTCGGCGAGCTCGTCCCAGATCATGTCCGCCACCGTCGAAGCGGCCCGGGCCCGGCCGGCCGGGAGCGGCACCACGGCCGGCAGGAGCACGAGGGCGAGCGCGACGGCGAGGACGAGGGCGACGAGGGGCGCGGGGACGACGCCGGCAGCCGAGGACCGCACCGGGCGACCGGTCGGTACGAACGATTCACGGCTGATCCTATGAACGCTGAGAAGGCACAGCAGCCGACCCTAAGCGCACCTCTCGCCGGCCCGTCCCGACACGCCGGACACGCCGACGGCCGCTCCCCCGCACAGCGGAGAAGCGGCCGTTCGAACAGCATGTCCGGAGTACGGCGGCCACCTGGAACAGGCGGCCCGACCGAACCGGCGCCCCCGGTCGCACCGGAAGGCATGACGGACCAGAGGGACCCTCACGGACCCGGGAGGTCCGTCGACCCCGAGGGATCACACCGTCCCCGAGGAATCAGACAGTCCCCGAAGGATCAGACGGTCAGGGTCTGGCCCGGGAAGATCAGGTCGGGGTTGCCGCCGATGACCTTGGCGTTGGCGTTGTACAGCTCGTGCCAGTCGGTGCCCTGGGCAGCGGCGATGATGCTGAGGGTGTCACCGGCCTTCACGGTGTAGTTGCCGCCGGTGACCGGCTTGGCGTCGTTCGAGGCCGGAGCGGCGGGCTTCGCGGGCTTGGCCGGCTTCTCGGCCTTCCAGGAGGCGGCGGCGTCCGAGGACTTCGGCGCGGCCTTGGGGGCCTCGGCAGCCTTGGGCGCGGCCTTGGGGGCCTCGACGGTCTTCGGCGCGGCCTTGGGGGCCTCGGCGGCCTTCGGCGCAGCGGTGGCGGCCGGGGCGGCCGGCTTGGCGGCGACGGAGGTGTCGACGGCGGCCGGGGTGCCGCCCTTGGTCAGACCGGCCTTGACGGAGCAGACGGGCCAGGCGCCCGGGCCCTGCGAGGCGAGCACCTTCTCGGCGACGGAGATCTGCTGCGCCTTGGTGGCCAGGTTGGCCTGCGCGGCGTAGGCGGTGCCACCGAAGGCGGCCCAGGTGCTGGAGGTGAACTGCAGGCCGCCGTAGAAGCCGTTGCCGGTGTTGATGGCCCAGTTGCCGCCGCTCTCGCACTGGGCAACCGCGTCCCAGGTCGAGACGGAGGCGGCGGAGGCCGAGTTGGCCGTGACGAGGCCGGCCACCGGGAGGGCCGCGACAGCGGCACCCGCGACAACAGCCATCCGAACGCGGTTGCGCTTGGTGACGGTGGAGGTGGTGGCAGCGGCGGTCTCGTTACGGAAGGTCATGAGGTTCCTCTCGACAGCCCCGGGCGGGCATGCGGAACCAGACCCTCGAAGGAGTCGAATCGCTCGCCGCGTCCATCGGGCGGCCGGGCACGTGTCGGACGTGCCGCGCCGCCCCGGCCACCCACCACGCACCGGCGACCAGATCGAGCGGTCGCATCGGTGGGCACGGCCCGCGCCGGGGTGAGCCGGTGGGCTGTGCGTCGGAGGTGAACCCGGGTGGTGCTCGTTGCACCGCCAATGAAGCTACGAGTCAGGTCGCCGCGGAACCAAACAACCGACGGTCTGCCCAGCTCAGCAAGGCGTTACCGGCGGTAATGACCATGCAAGCATGTCCAAAATGTCCGATATAACCGTCATTTCCTAGATCAAACATTGCCCGGCCGTGACCCACCTCACGGTTTCATTCCGGCCTTCCTGTCGCCGACATCGACAGATTGTGAGCATCCGACCACGACACGCGGTCGGATCTGGGGCAATTCCCGTCACCCTCGGTGTCCACCCGTGACCCCTGCCACAGGGGTCCGTTGGTAAAGGCGGCCGGAAAGGCCCCTCGCCCCACCGCCCGTCCTGCCCTGTCCCAGCCCGGTCCTCCCCCCGACGACCACCCCCGACGACCACCCCCGACGACCGACCCCGGCCCGACCCGAGCGCCCACCCAGAGGCCCTCCACCCGATCCACCAGCTCTTCCAGCCCCACCAGCCCCACCAGCGCTACCCGCTCCACCTACTGCACCAGCCACACCCAGCCCCACCGCCCGCTCCCCTCCCCCGCCCGCGTCACCCCTGACAGCCGGCGAACCCGACAACCGAGGAGTCCCAGTGCCGCGCATGCTCGCCGTCAGCGACGAGGTCCGATCCGAGATCGGCGACGACGAGGCAGACCGCCTGCTCGGCGGCGCCCACACGCCCGACAGCTACGAGTGCACGTCCTGCCGCACCCCCGGTGACTCGCTCCAGGAGCCCACCAGCACGGTGCTGTTCGTCGGCGAGGAGACGGCGGTGCTCGCCTTCGCCCATGCCCGCTGCATCCCCTCCCAGGTGGTGCCGGTCTCCGAGGAGCAGCTGGTGGGCGCGGTGCGCAGCATCAGCCAGGCGCAGACCGAGGCGCCCGCCGTCCCGGGCCCCGCGATCCCGGGACCCGCCGTCCCGAACCCGGCCCAGTCCGCCGGCGCCCAGGCCACCGGCGCCCCGTCCGCCGGCGCCCCGTCCGCCGGCGCCCAGGCCACCGCGCCCGGCCAGGCCGCCATCCTCGGCATCACCTGCGGGCTGGTCCTGCACGGCGACACCGGTCACGCCGCCGTCGTCGTCGAGCCCACCGGACCGGTCGGCCGGCCGGGCAACACCTCGGGCACCGACGAGTTCCTGGACCTCCTCCAGGACGCCGGCTTCCAGCCCGTCACCGACCTCGACAAGACGCCGGACCAACTGGCCGGCTGGTCCGTCCTGGTGGCGATGGGCAAGCTGCACGCGATCCTGCAGCCCGCGGCCGCCGGGGGCAGCACCGGCTGGTGGCAGGCCCACCAGCCGCTCCAGGTCACCGACGCCTGGAGGTTCGCCGCCAACCAGCTCACGGAGGTGACCATGTACGCGGTTCCGGCGGGCATGGTGGGCCGGCAGCCGCGCGAGGACCTGCTGCGCCAGGCGCTGGAGCGTGCCGTCGCCCTGGGTCAGGTGGTCGGCGCCTCCCTCCCGCTCGCGGGCACCTGAGCCTCCCTGACACCCCGGCACGCCTCGTCCCGCCCCGGCCGGAAACCCGCACCCGCCGGAAACCCCGGCCGGAAGCCCGCCCCCGGCCGGAAGGCCCGCCACGGACCGGTCCGCACCCCGACCGGCATAGGCCAACCTTCCGGCCGGGGCCGGACACCCCGCATCCCCCGGGGGACTCGCTCGTTGGCCCCTGTGTGTACAGCTACGACGTCTCCGCATCCCACCGCCGGTCCACCACCGCCCCCCGAGTGATCCCGGGCATGCGCCCGTCGTTCGACGCTGAGCACCCGCACTCGGCCACGCCGATCTACGACGAGCTGTACTCCGAGTACCGGCGGCTGTTCCGCGCGCTGCCCGGCGACCGCTCGGGCGAGGAGAACCTGAGGTTCGCGGGCTTCGCCGTCCGCGACGGCTACCCAGTGCTCGCCGAGCCCCGCCCGTACCCGCCGCAGCACCAGGCGTTCCAGACGTACGCGGGCCAGGCCGCCGGCCTCCCCCAGTTCATGCCGAACCAGCAGAACGGCCAGGGCCACACCGGGCACCACACCGGTAGCACCCACAGCACCGGCACCCACAGCAGCGGCACCCACACCACCCACGCCCACCACACCGCGAGCCAGCACACCGGCACACACCACACCGGGGCCCCGCACACTCCCGCGGACCCCACCAGCGACGGGCTCGGCCAGGTCGGCCAACCCGCCCAGCCCGCTGCCCAGTTCGCCAACGGCCAGGGCTGGGTCGCGGCCGGCTACCTGGGGCCCGTGCCGCACCCGATGCCCGCCCCGGCACCGGCACCGGCGCCGGTGATGAGCAACGGCAGCGGCCCCACCGCCGGTGCGGCCACCGGCGGACGCCACCGCAACCTGCTCTCGCTCCCCCCGGGCCGCAGCAGCGACCAGCACTGACCCGGCCCACGCACCGGGCCCGCACCCGCCGGGGCACCCGCCCCCGCACCCGCCCGCGCGCACGCAGGAGGGCCCCCGCCGTCGAAACGGCGGGGGCCCTCCTGTCCAAGCGTCGGTCGACCCCCCGGCCGACAGACCACCGGACCGGCCCGGCCGGGCCGCCACCAGGGCGCGGCGGCCGACCGGGCGCGGCGGCGGCGACTACTTGCGCTTGCGCTTCTCCCGCACCCGCACCGAGATCGAGATCGGCGTGCCCACGAAGCCGAACTCCTCACGCAGCCGGCGCTCGACGAAGCGGCGGTACCCGGCCTCCAGGAAGCCCGAGGCGAACAGCACGAAGCGCGGCGGGCGGGTACCCGCCTGGGTGCCGAACAGGATGCGCGGCTGCTTGCCACCGCGGATCGGGTGCGGGTGCGCCGCGACCAGCTCGCCGAGGAAGGCGTTCAGGCGCGCGGTCGGGATGCGCGTCTCCCACCCGGCGAGGGCGGTCTCGATGGCCGGGACGAGCTTCTCCATGTGCCGGCCGGTCTTCGCCGAGACGTTGACCCGGGGCGCCCACTGCACCTGGACGAGATCGCGCTCGATCTCGCGCTCCAGGTAGAAGCGGCGCTCCTCGTCGAGCTGGTCCCACTTGTTGTAGGCGATGACGACGGCGCGCCCGGCCTCGACGGCCATCGAGATGATCCGGGTGTCCTGCTCGGCCAGGGTCTCGCTGGCGTCGACCAGCACGACCGCGACCTCGGCCTTCTCCAGGGCGGCGGAGGTGCGCAGCGAGGCGTAGAAGTCCGCGCCGGCGGTCAGGTGGACCCGGCGGCGGATACCGGCGGTGTCGACGAACTTCCAGGTCTTGCCGCCCAGTTCGATCATCTCGTCGACCGGGTCACGGGTGGTGCCGGCCAGCTCGTTGACGACCACCCGCTCCTCGCCGGCGACCTTGTTGAGCAGGCTGGACTTGCCGACGTTGGGCCGGCCGATCAGCGCGACCCGGCGCGGGCCGCCGGCGGCGACGCCGAAGGTCTGCGGCGGGGCCTCGGGCAGGGCGGCCATGACGGCGTCGAGCAGGTCACCGGAGCCGCGGCCGTGCAGGGCGGAGACGGGGAAGGGCTCGCCGAGGCCGAGCGACCACAGGTACGCGGCCTCCGCCTCGGTGGACTGGCCGTCGACCTTGTTCGCGCAGAGCACGGTCGGCTTGCCGGCCCGGCGAATGATCTTGATCAGGGCTTCGTCGGTGTCGGTGGCACCGACAGTGGCGTCGACCACGAACAGCACCGCGTCGGCGGTCTCGATGCCCAGCTCGGCCTGCGCCGCCACCATGGCGTCGATGCCGAGGACGTCGATCTCCCAGCCGCCGGTGTCGACGACCTTGAAGCGGCGGCCGTTCCAGGTGGCCTCGTAGCTGACCCGGTCGCGGGTGACGCCCGGCTTGTCCTCGACGACGGCCTCGCGGCGGCCGATGATGCGGTTCACCAGGGTCGACTTGCCGACATTCGGGCGTCCGACGACGGCCAGCACGGGCAGCGGCGCGTGGTCGGCGCCCCCGAGCCCGTCGACGTCCTCGGGGTCGAACCCCTCCTCGGCGGCGAGCGCCATGAATTCGGCGTACTCGGCGGCGTCCAGCTCACCGTGCTCGGTGGCGGAGTGCTCTGCGGTCATGTTCGTGTTTTCCGTTTCCCGGCGCGGCCCTTCCCAGGGGCGTGCCGTGCGTACCTGCCCCGGTCGGGGCAGCGCGAGTACTTCGAGAAAGTCGCCCCGCGGGCGCTTCCGTACTTCCAGGGAGGCGCCCCGCGGGCGCTCCCGAACAGCGGGCCGCGACCGGCGAAGGCCGCGGACGGTGTGCCCCGGGCGGTGGGCCCGGAGTGAGGGGTCCCGGACGGCGCGGGGGATGGGACCCCCGGGCGGCGCCCGGTGGCGGCTCAGACCGCCGACAGCCCGGCCCGCTCCTCCACCAGCATGATTATCGCGCCGATGACCTGCTCCAGGCTGAGTTCGCTGGTGTCCACCAGGACGGCGTCGGCGGCCTGGGTCAGTGGAGCGGTCTCGCGCGAGGAGTCCGCCTTGTCCCGGCGGACCAGGTCGGCGGCCATCTCGGCGATGGTGGCCTCGTCGACGCCCTTGGCGCGCAGCTCGGCCGCCCGCCGCTCGGCCCGGGCCGCCACCGAGGCGGTCAGGAAGATCTTGACGGTGGCGTCCGGGAACACCACGCTGCCCATGTCCCGGCCCTCGGCGACGATGCCGCGCTCGGCGACCTCGGCGCAGCCGCGCTGCAGCTCCACCAGGCGGGTCCGCACGGCGGGCACCGCGGCGACGGCGCTGACCTGCGCGGTCACCTCGGGCCCCCGGATCGGACCGGACACGTCCTGGCCGTCCACCGTGATGGTCGGGCCGGCCGCGTCGGTGCCGGAGACGATCACCGGCTTGCCGCAGGCCACGGTCACGGCCTCCGGGTCGTCGATGTCCACGTCGTTGGCCAGCATCCACCAGGTCAGCGCCCGGTACATGGCGCCGGTGTCCAGGAAGCTCAGCCCCAGCCGGGCGGCGACCGCCCGGGAGACGGTCGACTTGCCGGAGCCGGAGGGTCCGTCGATGGCGACGACGACCGGGGCGTGCGCTCGGTCGGCAGTGTCCACGGGGCGAACCTCTCTCTGGGCCTGAGCCCGAACCTGAATCCTGTACGGCGCGAGCCGCACAGCCTGAAACCGGGGGATGTCTCCCTCCAGGTTAATGGACCGGCGCCAGACCCCGCCCCGGTGCTCCGTGCCACCGGCACCGGCCCCGTACCGCCACCCCCGCACCGGCCCGCGCCCCGGCCCCTGATCCGGCCCCCGAACCGGCAGGCACCCCTACCGGCCGCGCTCCGACCCCTCGGGTACCGGCCCTCAGTCCCGGACGCTCCAGCCGCTCGCCCGGAGCGCCACGGTGAGCGGCGTCACCGCGCCCGGCGCGACCGACAGCTGGACGAAGCCCACCTGCTGCCCCGACGAGTGCTCGATGACGACGTCCTCGATGTTGACCCCGGCGGCGCCGACCTCGCCGAAGAGCCGGCCCAGCTCGCCGGGCTGGTCGCCGAGGACCACCGCCACCGTCTCGTACCGGGTCGGCGGCGCACCGTGCTTGCCGGGGATCCGCGACTGGCCGGCGTTGCCCCGGCGCATCACGGTCTCGATCCCGGCCGCGCCCGCTCGGCGCTCGCCCTCCTCGGTCGCCTGCAGCGAGCGCAGGGCGGCGACGGTCTCGCCGAGGTCGACGGCGACCTCCTCCAGGATGTCGGCGACCGCGCCGGCGTTGGCGGAGAGGATGTCCACCCACATGCCCGGGTTGGAGGCCGCGATCCTGGTGACGTCCCGAACACCCTGGCCGGAGAGCCTTATGGCCGTCTCGTCGGCCTTCTCCAGCCGGGCCGCGACCAGCGAGGAGACCAGCTGCGGGGCGTGCGAGACCAGGGCGACGGCCCGGTCGTGCGCGGCGGCGTCCATCACGATCGGCATCGCGCCGCAGAGGGCGACCAGCTCCAGGACGGCGTTGAGCGTCTCGGTGTCGGTGTCGGCGGTGGGGGTGAGCACCCAGGGCCGGCCCTCGAACAGGTCGGCGCGTGCGGCCAGCGGGCCCGAGCGCTCGCGGCCGGCCATCGGGTGGCTGCCGATGTAGTGGACGGTGTCGCAGCCCAGCGCGGCCACCTCGGCCCTGGGCCCGTCCTTGACGCTGGCCACGTCGGTGTACCAGCGCGCCAGTCCGCGCCGCTGGCAGTCGGCGAGCACCTTGCCGACCAGGGCGGGCGGCACCGCGATGATCGCGAGGTCCACCGGACCGTCGGCCGGCTCGGTGGTGCCGGCGCCGAGCGACGCGGCGGTACGGGCCGCGTCCGGGTCGGCGTCCTCCAGATGAACGGTCAGCCCGCGTCCGGTCAGGGCGAGGGCGGCGGAGGTGCCGATGAGTCCGGTACCGACGACGGCGGCAGTGCGCATGGCGGGGTGGCTCTCCTCAAGGGGCTGGCCTGGACGTGCCCGCCCATCCTCTCGCATCCCCACCACCCCCGCGGCCACAGTCCACCCCCGCCGACCGCAACCGCGCGGCCACCGGCTCCGTCCCCCCTGACGCGACACCACGCGCACCACATCGCACGCGCACCGCACCGCGGACACGACGCACCGCGACCACAGGACACCGCACCACGCACCGCACCGCACCGCACACACACGCACCGCACACGCGCGGACACACACCGCCGCACACGCACGCCGCACACGCCGAGCACGGGCGAAATCCGAGGACGCCCGCGCCGATGCGAGGCAGACTGACCGCCCAGGGGGCGGCAGCGTGCCGTCGGCGCGAGCGGCGCGAACGAAGGGGTAGGCCGGGTGGACGACCAGCACAGGGCAGACGACGAACAGCAGTCCGACCGAACCGCGGTACCGGCCCATCCGTCGGAGCTCGACTCCGTCGTGGTCCACGCCGTCGGCGCGGTCTGCCGCCGGCGCGCCCGGGTGGCCCTGCCGCCCGGCGGGCGACTGCGGCTGACCGGGCTGCCGCAGGTGCTCGACGGGCGGTCGCTGCGGGCCCGGGTGCTCTCCGGCCCGCCCGGCACCGCCGTCACCGAGGCCCGCCTCGAACCGGTCGCCGAACTCCGCTCCCCCGACGACCTCCCCGAGCTCCACAGCCGGTTGAAGGCCGCCCGGGAACACGAGTCCGCCGTCCGCGAGCGGCAGCGCCTGGTCCTCGACACCATCGCGGAGACGACCGCGCTGCGCGCCGTCCCGCCGGCCCGCCGCCGGGACGAACCGCTCCGCCGCACGCCCGCCGACGCCTGGCTGGAGCTGGCCGAGTTCGTCGACGAGCGGCTCACCCGGCTCCACCTCCGCGCCGACGAGCTGGCCGAGGAGCTCGAACGGGCCGAGCACGCGACCGAGACGCTGGCCGACCGGCTGGCGCGTTCGTCCACCGCCGGACCGGCCCGGCCGGTGGAGACCTCCGCGACCGTCCTGCTCACCCTCACCGCTCCCACGCCCTCGAACTCCCGGCCCGAGGGCAACGCACCCGCCCCCGAGATCGACATCGAACTCGAATACGGCGTCCCCGCCGCCCGCTGGGTGCCCGCCTACCGGCTCTCCTACCAGCAGGGCTCGGACACCGGCCGGCTGGTCCTGCGCGCCTCCGTCGCCCAGCGGACCGGCGAGGACTGGACCGGCGTCCGCCTCGCCCTCTCCACCGCCGACCTGGAGCGGCGCACCGACCTGCCGAAGCTGCGCTCGCTGCGGATCGGCCGCAGCCAGCCCGCCCCGCCGCCCTCCGGCTGGCGCGAGCCCCCGGCCGGGCTGAGCGACCTCTTCACCGGCTACGACGCGGTGGGCCCCCGCCCCGAGCCCCGCCGGAGCGCACCGGCCCTCGTCGGGGCCGCCGCCCCGCTCCCGCGCCCCGTACCGCCCCCCGCTCCCATGGCACCGGGCGGCGCACCCCTGGCGGGCGGCACCCGCGGCGGCGTCCAGGCCTTCGAGGCGCCCGCCCCGTCCCTCGGCTTCGCCGGCTACGGCGGGCCGCCGCCCCCGCAGCCCGGTGCCCCGCTGCCCCCGCCGGCGGCCGCCGCGGCCCCGGCGCCGCTCGCCCGCCGGGACCGCTCCGCCCGCCGCTC
>NZ_JBEPAA010000115.1:0-17776 GCF_040298365.1 Kitasatospora sp. NPDC001603 | reverse complement strand
AGCCGGTCTCGTCGAGCGTGTTGATCATCAGCTCGTAGGCGCTCGGCGGCATCGAGTCGTCGGAGTGGACCAGAGGGGGAGTGGTCCGGGCACCGCCGCGTGGGGGAGGGGTGGGGGTCGGGGGCGGCCCCGCCGGGGTCAGGCCTGCTGGTCCTCGGGCAGGCTGATCACCCAGCGGGTCTCCTGCCGGGGGCGCAGGTAGAAGAGCCAGTAGAGGGTGGCGGCGGCGGTGATGCCGCCGGTCCACAGCAGGGGCACGGTGTCCAGCTGGGTGATGATGTAGACCAGCACGACGATCAGGACCACCGGGACGGCCGGCCAGAGCGGCATCCGCCAGGCGGTGGCGTGCTTGTGCTGATCGCGGCGCGACAGCAGCGCGGCGATCGCGACCAGCAGGTACATCCCGGTGACGGCGACGCCGGTGATCTCGCTCAGCAGCTCGCCCTTGACGAAGCAGAGCGCGGCGCCCGGCAGGCCGACGGCCAGCGTGGCCACCCACGGCGAGCCGAACCGGCCCAGGGTGGAGAAGGCCTTGTTGACCGGCTCGGGCCAGGCCTTGTCGCGGGCCGAGGCGAACAGCACCCGGGAGTTCTGGATGACCATGACGATGCCGGCGTTGATGATCGCCAGCGCCACGCAGAGGCTGATGAAGGTGCCGACGGCGGAGTTGCTCCACGCGGTGACCATGCCGGAGATGTCGCCGGAGGTCAGGGTGGCCAGGTCGGGGGCGCCCATGGTGATCGCGGTGACCGGGATCAGGATGACCGCGGCGGAGATGCCGAGGGTCCACAGCACGGTGCGCGAGACGTTGCGGCGCGGGTCCTCCAGCTCCTCGGAGAGGTAGACCGCGGTGGAGAAGCCCTGGGTGATGAAGAGGGCGATGCCGAGCGCGCCGACGATGGCGCCGATGCTCACCGTGGTGGTGGCGCCGCCGTCGCCGGCGACCACCCCGTGCAGCAGGCTGGGCGCGTCGCCGTTGGCGTGGGCGAAGCCGAGCACCGACACCACACCGGCGGCGACGACCTCCAGGACCAGGAAGACGCCGGTGATCCAGGCGTTGGCGCGCAGGTCCAGCAGACCGGCCAGGGTGGCGGCGAGCATCACCGCGGCGCCGGCGATCGGCTTGTCGACGTGCAGCACCGGGGCGAGGTAGTCGGCGGTGCCGAGGGCGATCACCGAGGGGACGATCAGCACCACGATCAGCGAGAGCACGAAGACCAGCCAGCCGGCCAGTCGCCCGGCCAGGGTGCCGACCATCGCGTACTCGCCGCCGGCGCTGGGGATCAGGGTGCCGAGTTCGGAGTAGCAGAAGGCGACCGCGATGCAGAGCACCGAGCCGATCGCGATGGCCAGCGCGGTGGCGCTGCCGATGCTGGAGAACAGCTCCGGGACGATCACGAAGAGCGTGGAGGCCGGGGTGACGCAGGACAGCGTGAGCAGGGTCCCGCCCACGACGCCGATCGAGCGCTTGAGCGTCTGGGGGGAGGCGGCGCCCTCGGCCGCCGTAGTGGGGGCTACGGCGTGTGGCGGGCGAAGCGTGTCGGTCATGTGGCTTCCGATCGGCTCTGTGCGGTCCTGGAGAGGGAGCGGTATCGCCTCCGCTGGCTTGCTGCTGTGGGGTTCTGGTCCTTCGCTCCCGGGCCGTCATGGAACCTTGGCCGTAATGACTGCGTCAATGCCGGAAATGCTTCGGAATCCGTTGCGAAGGTGGGCATAAACATGCGATCCGATGATCACCGACGGTGATTGTCACGCATGTCCGACTTGTTACCTCTGCCACATCGCGCTTGAATCCAAGGTGAACGGAGCATTGCGCGCGCCCATTCCAAGGCTGATGACCGGCTCGGAGAAGGTCGCCCAGGCGGCTTCCCGGCACCGGTCACCGCCCGCCCGGGGTGCGGGAACCGCAGCCCAGGGCCGGAAAGATCTCCATAACGTTTCAGCACGTGGACGCGGAAGGGGCCGGGCTCCTCGGAACCCGACCCCTTCCCTCACTTTCCGTCACCGCCACCGGGGGCGGCCGCTCCCGCTACGCCGACGGCAACCAGCCCGTCTGCACCATCTGCCCGCTGGTGATCCGGCGCGAGACGAACACGCCCCGGCCCGGCGGCAGCGGCTGCGGCTTGACCGTGCCCAGCAGCGCGCCCTCGTCCTTGTTGCCGGAGAGGATCACGCCCTGGCCGCCCAGCTCCCGCATCCGCTGCATCACCGGCTCGTAGAGCGAACGGCCGGCGCCGCCCGCGCTCCGCGCGATGATCATGCGCAGGCCGATGTCCCGGGCGAACGGCAGGAACTCGGCCAGCGGCGCCAGCGGGTTCCCCGAACCGGTCGCCACCAGCTCGTAGTCGTCCACGATCACGAACATGTCCTTGCCGCTGTACCAGCTGCGGTTGCGCAGCTGGTCGGCGGTCACGTCCGGACCGGGGAGCCGGCGCGAGCAGGCCCCGCGCAGCATCTCCACGATGCTGGTCATGGCCGGCTGCGCGGCCGCGTACTCGACCAGGTACTCCTGCGGCACCGCGCCGAGCAGCGCGCGCCGGTAGTCGCCGACCACGATGCCGGCCTGGTCCGGGGTGTACCGCTCGGTGATCTGCTTGATCAGCATCCGCAGCGTCGCCGACTTACCGGACTCGGTGTCGCCGAAGACGATGAACAGCGGGTCCGTCTCGAAGTTGACGAACGCCGGCGCCAGCTCGACCTCGTCCACGCCGAAGGCGACCCCGCGCTCCGGGTACTCGAAGCCCTTCGGCAGCGAGTGGCCGTCCAGCACCGCCGGCAGCATCCGGACCTGCGGCGCGCGCGGGCCCGTCCAGGCCGCGTCCACGGCGGCGACCAGCGCGGTCACCCCGTCCTGGAGGTCGTCCACCGAGGACGAGCCGTCCAGCCGGGGCAGGCCGGAGAGGAAGTGCAGCTTGCCGGAGGTGACGCCGCGCCCCGGCAGGGCCGGGATGTTCTGCGCCACCCGGCGGTCCACCTCGGACTCCATCGCGTCACCGAGCTTGAGCTCGGTCCGGTTCTGCAGCAGGTCCTTCAGCGCCGGGCGGACCTCCGCGTAGCGGGCCGCCGTGATGATCAGGTGGACGCCGTACCCGAGACCGCGCTGGGCGATGTCCCCGATCACCGGCTCCAGCATCTCGAACTCCTGCTTGAAGGTGTTCCAGCCGTCGATCATCAGGAAGACGTCGCCGAACTGCTCGTCCGGCAGCTGACCGCTGGCCCGCCGGGCCCGGTAGGTCGCGATCGAGTCGATCCCGGTCGCCCGGAACAGCTCCTCGCGCCGGTTCAGCACCCCGTGCACCTCGCTGATCATCCGGCGCACCTTCTCGGCGTCCAGACGACCGGCCACCCCGCCGACGTGCGGCAGGCCCTGCAGCGACTGGAAGCCGCCGCCACCGAAGTCCAGCAGGTAGAACTGCGCCTCCAGCGGCGTGTGGGTGAGCGCGAACCCGGCCACCGTGGTGCGCACCAGCGTCGACTTGCCGGACCGCGGGCCGCCCACGATCAGACCGTGACCGGCCGCACCCGAGTAGTCCTGGTGCAGCACGTCGCGGCGCTGCTCGCGCGGCCGGTCCACGATGCCGACCGGCACGTTGAGCCGGCCCAGCGCGCCGAAGCCCGGCGAGGTGAGACCGCGCTCCGCGGTCGCCTGCAGCGGCGGCAGCAACTGGTCGACGCTCGGCGCCTCGTCCAGCGGCGGCAGCCACACCTGGTGCGCGGCCGGGCCCTGCCCCGCCATCCGCTGCACGAAGACGTCCAGCACGGTGTCGACCAGCGCGTCGTCCTGCTCCACGACCTCCGGCTCCACCTCCTGCACCGGCGGCTCCAGCACCGGCACCTCGGCGGCGGTGAACAGCACCGGCTGCGCCGTCACCAGCCGCCCGCCGGTCGACCGCTGCTGCCCCGGCGCCCGGTAGGGCCCCGAGACGTACGCGGCCTTGAACCGGTCCATCACGTCGGTGCCGAACTTCAGGTAGCCGACACCCGGCACCGGCGGCAGGTGGTAGGCGTCCGGCACCCCGATGGCCGCCCGCGACTCGGCCGCCGAGAAGGTGCGCAGACCGATCCGGTACGACAGGTAGGTGTCCAGACCGCGCAGCTTGCCCTCCTCCAGGCGCTGCGAGGCCAGCAGCAGGTGCACGCCCAGCGAACGGCCGATCCGGCCGATCTGGATGAACATGTCGATGAAGTCCGGCTTCGCGGTGAGCAGCTCGGAGAACTCGTCGATGATCAGCACCAGCGAGGGCAGCGGGTCCAGCGCCGCACCCGCCGCGCGCGCCCGCTCGTACTCGTTGAGGTTGGCGTAGTTGCCGGCCGAGCGCAGCAGCTCCTGCCGGCGGTTCATCTCGCCCTCGATCGCGTCGCGCATGCGGTCGACCAGGGTGAGCTCGCCCTCCAGGTTGGTGATCACCGCCGAGGTGTGCGGCATGTCCGCCATCCCGGCGAAGGTCGCGCCGCCCTTGAAGTCCGCGAGGACGAAGTTCAGCGTCTCCGAGGAGTGCGTCATCGCCAGGCCCAGCACCAGGGTGCGCAGCAGCTCCGACTTGCCGGAGCCGGTCGCGCCGACGCAGAGGCCGTGCGGGCCCATGCCTTCGAGCGCCGCCTCCTTGATGTCCAGGTAGACGTGCTCGCCGCCGGCCCCGACGCCGATCGGCACCCGCAGCTTCTCGTGCTGCGCCCGCGTCCGCCAGCTGCGCGTCACGTCGAACGAGCCCGGGTCGCCCGAGTTCATCAGCTCGGTGAAGTCGAGGTTGGACAGCAGCGGTTCGTCGTCGCCGCCGGCCGAGATCCGGTACGGCGCCAGCTGCCGGGCCAGGGCCTCGGACTGCCAGGTGGAGAGCGTGTCCGGGGTGCCGGAGTACGTCGCGCCGGAGGCCGAACGCAGCACCAGCTCGTCCGGGGTCACCGTCACGATCAGGTGGCCGGTCGGCTCGTCCAGGTCGCCCGGGACCACCTCGACGATGGTCACCCCGTGCACGCCCTCGGCGCCGGCCAGCAGCGAGTCGTGCGGGACGGACGCGCCGTCCATCACGACGATGATGTGCGGCTGGTCCGAGGACGGCGCCGCGTCGCGCACGAAGCGCTGGCGCCCCGCCAGTTCGTCCTGGAGCAGGTACTCCAGCTCACCGAGGCCGGTGGCGATCAGCCGGCGCGAACCCGCGCCGTCGCTGTCCTTGCGGTGCTGGTTGTGCGGGAGCCACTTGGTCCACTCCCACTCCTCCACCGCGCCCGGCGCCGCGGCCACCGTCACCAGCAGGTCGTCCGGCGAGTGCAGCGTCGTCAACTGGGCGATCATCGCCCGGACGTTGCCGTACACGGTGTCCGGGTCGCCGCACACCGTGATGTGGTAGAAGGCGCGCAGCGAGACCGCCAACGGCAGGTCCTGCAGCGTGCCGTGGGCCTTGAGGAAGGTGTGCATGGCGGCCGCGGCGAGCGGCTCCAGCTCCTCCATCGGCGCGGTCTGCGGCGCCACCAGCGGGGTCGACAGCTGGACCGGCCCCCGGCCGACCCGGATCTGGGCGAAGTCGGCGTCCCCGGTGCGGCGTTCCCAGAGCCGGCGGCCGTCCGCGACGATCGACCAGAGCTGGTCCGGCTCCGGGTTCAGGAACAGCTGCGCGCCGCGCTGGCGCTCCGCCGTGCGGCGGACCTGGCGGCGCATCTGCTGCAGGTACTTCAGGTAGTCGCGCCGCTCGTCGGCGGTGGCGGTGGAACCGCCCTTGCGCGCCCGCACGATCTGCGCCAGCGCCATGCCGACGGTCGAGACGACCATCAGGCCGCCCATGATCTTCATCGGGGCCTGTGCGCCGGGCGAGAAGAAGAACACCGCCGACCCGCCCATGCCGAGCATCGGCAGCAGGCTCATCATCCAGTCCTCGCCGCCCGACCGGGGCAGCTCGGGCGGGGTGACCAACTCCACCGGTTCGTCCGGCACCGCCGGGGGATAGGCCCGCGCGGGGCGCTTGACCGTGATCACGCTCATACGCACCCCACCCCGCGGTTTCGAACGGTCTGATCGTTCACTTCGGCATCAGCCCTCACGCAAACTGGATACGTACGGGTGAGGGCGCCCCGTGTGACGCCGCCCCCGCTCCGCCGACCGCAGGCACCCGGGGAGGAGCGCGGCCCCTGCCCCCGTCGCCTTGCGCAGGGGCCGATCCTACTGGGGCGCGTTCCGGCGGATCAGCCAGGGCGGCCCCGTGGTGCCCGGGGCCCTGCCGGCCGCCGTCCCACCGGCCCCTGCGCGCCGGCGGGCGGGAACGGAACGGGTAGGGTAACGCCGCGCCAACTCATGGCCGGATCGAGTCAGTTCCAGCCCCGACCGGCCCGCGCCAGCAGCCAGCAGGAACCGCCGCCGGTACAGCGGCACCGTCAACAAGGGGGAGCGCCCAGTGCGTCGAGCGATCGAGGGGTGCGCAGTGAGCGAGCGGAACGAGCCACTCGTCAGGGAAGCGCGCCGTTCCCGGCACGCGTCGAGCGTCCGCGAGGTGGGGGCATGAGCACCTCCGCCGCGACCGGCTTCTGCCGCGTCACCGTCGTCGCCCCGGACAGCCGGATCGACGTCGCCCTGCCCGAGGACGTCCCGCTCGCCGACGTCTACCCCGAGGTGCTGCGGCTCTCCGGGCAGACCCAGCCCGACGGCGCCCCGACCGGCTTCCACCTGGTCCGCCGCGACGGCACCGTGCTCGACAGCGGTCTGCCGCTCGCCGCGCAGCAGGTCCGCGACGGCGACCTGCTCAGCCTGCGCCCGTTCGCCGAGTCGCTGCCGCCGGCCGTCTACGACGACGTCGCCGACGCCATCGCCACCGCCGTCGAGGCCGACCGCCGGTTCTGGAGCCCCGAGTTGATGCGGGCCTTCGGCCTGATCGGCGCCGGCGTGCTGCTCACCCTGCTCGGCTTCGCGCTCTGGTTCTCCGACCTGCGCCACGACATGCACGGCCTGCCCGGCGTCCTGTCCGGCGTCATCGCCGTCGTGCTCACCGCCCTGGCCGGCGTCCGCGCCCGGGTGTACCAGGACGCCTGGGCCGCGCTCGCGCTCGGCCTCGGCGCGCTGCCGCACGCCCTGATCGGCGGCAGCGGCCTCATCGCGGTCGCCCACCCGTGGGACGGCCCGGGCCGGCTCCAGTTCCTCACCGGCTGCGTCGCCGTCCTGGTGGTGGCCGTCCTGCTGGTCGGCCTGCTGCCGGAGAAGGACTCGCTGTTCGTGGCCGCCGCCTTCGTGTCCGCCGCCGGCGCGCTGGCCACCTTCGCGGCCGTGCTGCTGCCGTCGACCCCGGCCAACCACATCGCCGCGGTCACCGGCGTCGCCGCCGTCGCCGTGATCGGCTTCCTGCCCGGCCTCTCCGCCCGGTTCGCCCGGCTGCCCGTCGGCTTCAGCGCCCCCGGCCAGACCCGGACCCGCAGCCGGGACTACGACGAGGAGGCCGGCCGCGCCGAGGCCGTCCAGTACGAGCGCATCGCCCACCAGGCCCGTCGCGGCCACGAGGTGCTGGTCGGCCTGGTCGGCGGCTGCGCAGCGGTGATCGTCGGCACCTGCGCCGTCCTCGGCTTCACCGACGAGCTCTTCCCGGAGCTGCTCGCCCTCACCCTCGGCATCGCCACCATGCTGCGCGCCCGGCTGTTCCGCTACACCGCGCAGGTCTTCAGCCTCACCATCGCCGGCCTGTTCGGCCTGTCGCTGCTGATCGTCGGCCTCTCGCTGCACACCCCGCTGTTCATCCTGAAGGCCGCCAGCTCCACCGACGTGGACCTGCGCACCATCTGGCTGGCCACCTCGATCGCCTTCGGCGCCGCGGTGCTCACCGCGATCGCCCTGGTGGTGCCCCGGCTCGGCGTCTCGCCGTTCTGGGGGCGCATCCTGGACCTGGTCGACAGCCTCACCCTGATCGCCCTCGTCCCGCTGGCGCTGGGCGTGCTGGAGGTCTACGGCCTGGTCCGCGGTGCCACCGGCTGACCGGCCGCACCGGGCACACTGGTACGCTTGCCCTTCGAGTGCAGCAGGGTGTCCGCCCCTCGCGGGTCGCCGACCGCCGGCCGCACTCAGTCACGACACCGAGTTCTCGCAGAGTCCTGTGCCGTAGACCAGGCCCGCTCGGTACCACCTCAAAGGAGTTGCAGTGGCTCTCGCCTCTGACGTCAAGAAGCAGATCTTCGCCGAGTTCGGCCAGAAGGAGGGCGACACCGGCTCCCCCGAGGTCCAGGTCGCCATGCTCTCGCGCCGCATCTCGGACCTGACCGAGCACCTCAAGGCCCACAAGCACGACCACCACTCGCGTCGTGGCCTGCTGATCCTGGTCGGCCAGCGCCGCCGCCTGCTGCAGTACCTGGCCAAGAAGGACATCGAGCGCTTCCGTACGCTCGTCGACCGCCTGGGCATCCGCCGCGGTGCCGCCGGTGGCGCCCGCTAAGACCGCCGCTCGGGGCGGCTCCCCCCACCGGGGAGCCGCCCCTCGCGCGTATGCCGCGGTCGCCGACCCGCGACCCGGCACCGCATAACAACTCGCGCGCACCTCCCCTGGTGGCCGAGGATTGCACCGTAGGGTTGTGGGCATGCCGGGTGATGGCGCGACACCGCGCCACCCGGGCGAAAGACCCCGACCCCCCGCGGGACGAAGGCTTCAAACGGAAGCCGCCCGCATCCGAGAGAGCGTCCAGACGCGGACCGCCCGCCCCGGCCTGGCAGCCGAGAGGCGCCGGTCCTCGGTAGTGGCCGCCGGAAGCCCCGCAGACCGAGCGGGGCCCACCGGAGGCTTCGATCGAAGACCGGCCCGACTGCCTTCCTCTGCGCAAGAGCGCACGAGGGCCCCGGGCCACCGGCAGCGATGCGCGGGGGCGCTCTCCCGGAGACGTACGAAAGAGGAGATCTTCCAGGTGGAAGAGAACGTGTTCTACGCCGAAGCCGTGATCGACAACGGTTCCTTCGGCACCCGTACCATCCGCTTCGAGACGGGCCGCCTGGCCCGTCAGGCCGCCGGCTCCGCCGTGGCCTACCTGGACGACGACACCATGGTGCTGTCGGCCACCAGCGCCTCCAAGCAGCCGAAGGAGCACTTCGACTTCTTCCCGCTGACCGTGGACGTCGAGGAGCGGATGTACGCCGCCGGGCGCATCCCCGGCTCGTTCTTCCGTCGCGAGGGCCGGCCCTCCGAGGACGCGATCCTCACCTGCCGCCTGATCGACCGCCCGCTGCGCCCGTCCTTCGTCAAGGGCCTGCGCAACGAGATCCAGGTCGTCGTCACCGTGATGGCGCTCAACCCCGACCACCTGTACGACGTGGTGGCCATCAACGCCGCCTCCGCGTCCACCCAGCTGGCGGGCCTGCCGTTCTCCGGCCCGATCGGCGGCGTCCGCGTCGCGCTGATCAAGGGCCAGTGGGTGGCCTTCCCGACCCACTCCGAGCTGGAGTCGGCCGTCTTCGACATGGTCGTCGCCGGCCGCGTCCTGCCCGACGGTGACGTCGCGATCATGATGGTCGAGGCCGAGGCCACCGACAAGACCATCAAGCTGGTCGAGGGCGGCGCCGAGGCGCCGACCGAGGACGTCGTCGCCGCCGGTCTGGACGCCGCGAAGCCGTTCATCAAGGTGCTCTGCGCCGCGCAGTCCCAGCTGGCCGCCCAGGCCGCCAAGCCCACCGGCGAGTTCCCGGTCTTCCTGGACTACCAGGACGACGTGCTCGCCGCCCTGACCGCCGCGGTCAAGGACGAGCTGGCCCAGGCGCTCACCATCCCGGGCAAGCAGGAGCGCAACAACGAGCTGGACCGCGTCAAGGCGATCGCCGCCGAGAAGCTCCTGCCGGAGTTCGAGGGTCGCGAGAAGGAGATCAGCGCCGCGTACAACGCGCTGACCAAGAAGGTCGTGCGCGAGCGCGTCATCAAGGACAAGGTCCGCATCGACGGCCGCGGTGTCACCGACATCCGCACCCTGGCCGCCGAGGTCGAGGCCATCCCGCGCGTCCACGGCTCGGCCCTGTTCGAGCGCGGCGAGACCCAGATCCTGGGTGTCACCACGCTGAACATGCTGCGCATGGAGCAGCAGCTGGACACGCTCTCCCCGGAGACGCGTCGCCGCTACATGCACAACTACAACTTCCCGCCGTACTCGGTCGGCGAGACCGGCCGCGTGGGCTCGCCCAAGCGCCGCGAGATCGGCCACGGCGCGCTGGCGGAGCGGGCGATCCTGCCCGTGCTGCCGACCCGCGAGGAGTTCCCCTACGCGATCCGCCAGGTCTCCGAGGCGCTGAGCTCCAACGGCTCCACCTCGATGGGCTCGGTCTGCGCCTCCACCATGTCGCTGCTGAACGCCGGTGTGCCGCTGAAGGCCGCCGTCGCCGGTATCGCCATGGGCCTCATCTCGCAGGAGATCGACGGCGAGACGCACTACGTCGCGCTGACCGACATCCTGGGCGCCGAGGACGCGTACGGCGACATGGACTTCAAGGTCGCCGGTACCCGCAACTTCATCACCGCGCTGCAGCTGGACACCAAGCTGAACGGCATCCCGGCCTCCGTGCTGGCCGCCGCGCTGAAGCAGGCCAAGGACGCCCGCCTGCACATCCTCGACGTGATGAACGAGGCCATCGACGCGCCCGACGAGATGTCGCCGAACGCGCCGCGCATCATCACCATCAAGATCCCGGTGGACAAGATCGGTGAGGTCATCGGCCCCAAGGGCAAGATGATCAACCAGATCCAGGAGGACACCGGCGCGGACATCACCATCGAGGACGACGGCACCATCTACATCGGTGCGGTCGACGGTCCCTCGGCGGAGGCTGCCCGTACGACGATCAACCAGATCGCCAACCCGACCATGCCGGAGGTCGGGGAGCGCTACCTGGGCACCGTGGTGAAGACCACGACGTTCGGCGCGTTCGTTTCGCTCATGCCGGGCAAGGACGGCCTGCTGCACATCTCGCAGATCCGCAAGCTGGCCGGTGGCAAGCGCGTGGAGAACGTCGAGGACGTGCTCGCCGTCGGCGCCAAGGTCCAGGTCGAGATCGCCGAGATCGACCCGCGCGGCAAGCTCTCGCTGATCCCGGTCGTCGAGGGCGAAGAGGGTGGCGAGGCCGCTTCCGAGTGAAGCGCCGCTAGCCCCCCGGTTCGATAGAAGCGGCCGCGGCCCGCACGCCCCGTCGGCGTGCGGGCCGCACCCTGTTGTTGCACATGCTTTCTACGGAGGTACACCCCGTGGCCCAGGCCTCGGCGGCGAAGCAGCGCCCCGGCACCACCCGGACCCTGCTCAAGGGCGTGGACGGCGCCGGCACGGTGCGCCGCACCGTCCTCCCCGGCGGCCTGCGGGTCGTCACCGAGACCCTGCCGACGGTGCGCTCCGCGACCTTCGGCATCTGGGTCGGAGTCGGTTCGCGGGACGAGACCCCCCAGCTCAACGGCGCCACGCACTACCTGGAGCACCTGCTCTTCAAGGGCACCGAGCGGCGCAGCGCGCTGGACATCTCGGCCGCCCTGGACGCGGTCGGCGGTGAGATGAACGCCTTCACCGCCAAGGAGAACACCTGCTACTACGCCAGGGTGCTCGACACCGACCTGCCGCTCGCCATCGACGTGGTGTGCGACATGCTCACCGGCTCGCTGATCCGCCCGGAGGACGTCGAGGCCGAGCGCGGCGTCATCCTGGAGGAGATGGCGATGGCGGAGGACGACCCGGGCGACGTGGTGCACGACCTCTTCGCCAAGGTGATCTTCGGCAGCGGCCCGCTCGGCCGCCCGATCCTCGGCACCCAGGAGACGGTCAACGGGCTCACCCGCGACCAGATCGCCGGGTTCTTCCACCGCCGCTACAAGCCCGAGCACCTGGTCGTCGCCGCGGCCGGCAACCTCGACCACCGCAAGGTGGTCCGCCAGGTCGAGAAGGCCTTCGCGGCGCTGCTGGCGCGTTCCGCGGCCGAGCCCGCCGAGGCCCGCCGCGGCGTCAAGGCCGTGCGCACCGCCGGCAAGGTCGAGGTGCTCAACCGCTCCACCGAGCAGGCCCACCTGGTGCTCGGCGTGCCTGGGGTGCCGCGCCACGACGAGCGCCGCTGGGCGATGGGCGTGCTGAACGCGGCGCTCGGCGGCGGGATGAGCTCGCGGCTGTTCCAGGAGGTCCGGGAGAAGCGAGGCCTGGCGTACTCGGTGTACTCGTACTCGTCCTCCTACGCGGACAGCGGCCTGTTCGGCATCTACGCCGGCTGCCAGCCCAAGCGCGTCGAGGAGGTGCTGCGGATCTGCCGCGAGGAGCTCGCCAAGGTGGTCGCCGACGGCATCACCGAGGAGGAGCTGCGCCGGGCGATCGGCCAGATCTCCGGCTCCACCGTGCTCGGCATGGAGGACACCGGCTCCCTGATGAACCGGATCGGCAAGGCCGAGCTGAGCTACGGCCACCACCTCTCGGTGGACGACATGCTGGCGCGGATCGCGGCCGTGACCCTGGACGACGTCCACGCGGTGGCCCGTGATGTGCTGGGCGCGCACCGGCCCTCGCTGGCGCTGATCGGTCCGATCAACGACAAGCGGGCCGCCCGGCTCGCCGACCTGCTGGTCTGAAGGGACTTCTCACCATGACGCTGCGTGTCGCCGTGATCGGCGCCAAGGGCCGGATCGGCTCCGAGGCGGTCAAGGCCGTCGAGGCCGCCCCCGACCTGGAGCTGGTCGCCGCCCTGGGCCGGGGCTCGGACCTCGACGAGCTGACCCGGGCCGGGGCCCAGGTCGCCGTCGAGCTGACCCACCCCGACTCGGTGATGGCCAACCTCGACTACTGCGTCCACCACGGCATCCACGTCGTCACCGGGACCACCGGCTGGGACGACGCGCGGCTGGGCGAGCTGGAGGGCTGGCTGATGCCGGGCGGCGAGCCGCGGCCGCTCGGTGTGCTGGTCGCGCCGAACTTCTCGCTGGGCGCGGTGCTGGGCATGAAGTTCGCCCAGACCGCCGCCAGGTACTTCGAGTCGGTCGAGGTCGTCGAGCTGCACCACGACCGCAAGGCCGACGCGCCGAGCGGTACGGCCACCCGGACCGCGCAGCTGATCGCCGCGGCCCGCGCCGAGGCCGGCCGCCCGCCGCAGCAGGACCCGACCACGCACAGCCTGCCCGGTGCCCGCGGCGCGGACGTGGACGGGGTCCCGGTGCACGCCGTCCGGCTGCGCGGCCTGCTGGCGCACCAGCAGGTGATGTTCGGCGACACCGGCGAGACCCTCACCATCCGGCACGACTCGCTGCACCACAGCAGCTTCATGCCGGGCATCCTGCTCGGGGTGCGCAAGGTCGTCGAGAACCACGGTCTCACCGTGGGCCTCGAGAACTTCCTGGACCTGTGAGCGACCGGTGACCTCCCGTACCGGTTTCTTCGTCCTCTCCGGCGTGCTGCTGCTGGTGGCCCTGGTCTGCGTCGGCGAGGGCGTCCAGCTGATCGCCACCGGCAAGCCGCTCGGCATCGGCCTGGGCCTGTGCGCCTTCGTGGTCCCGCCGATCGGGGTCTGGTTCCTGCGCCAGACCGTCCGCTTCGGCCGGGCCAGCGAGCGGCTCGCCCGCGAGCTGGAGGCCGAGGGCGGCCTGCCGGTGGACGAGCTGAAGCGCACCGCCGGCGGCCGGATCGACCGGGACTCGGCCGACGCGGTGTTCGCCCGCCGCAAGGCCGAGGCGGAGGCCTCGCCCGGCGACTGGCGGGTCTTCTTCCGCCTCGCGGTGGCGTACGCCGATGCCGGCGACACCCCGCGCGCCCGTAAGACCATGCAGCACGCGATCCGGCTGCACCGCACCAACGAACCCGCAAGGAGTACCGCGTGACCGACGAACCCACCGCCCCCAGGTTCCGCAGCGATGTCACCGTGGAGCTGGTCCGCAGCTCCGCCGCCGACTCGGACGTCATCTGGGCGGCCCGGGTCTCGACGGCCGGGGAGCAGTCCCTGGAGGCGTTGCAGCAGGACCCGGAGAAGTCCACCGGTCTGATCAACTACCTGATGCGGGACCGGCACGGTACGCCGTTCGAGCACAACTCGATGACCTTCTTCATCAGTGCGCCGATCTTCGTCTTCCGGGAGTTCCACCGCCACCGCAGCGGCTGGTCGTACAACGAGGAGTCCGGCCGCTACCGCGAGCTGCAGCCGGTGTTCTACGTGCCCGGTGAGGAGCGCAAGCTCGTCCAGCAGGGCCGCCCGGGGCGGTACGAGTTCGTCGAGGGCACGCCGAAGCAGTTCGACGTGGTCGCCGAGCAGATGGAGGCCGCCTACCAGGGCGCCTACCGGGCGTACCAGGAGATGCTGGCGGCCGGTGTCGCCCGCGAGGTGGCCCGGGCCGTGCTGCCGGTCGGCCTGTTCTCCTCGATGTACGCGACCTGCAACGCCCGCTCGCTGATGCACTTCCTGTCGCTGCGGACCAAGAAGGAGAACGCCACGGTGCCGTCGTTCCCGCAGCGCGAGATCGAGATGGTCGCCGAGCAGATGGAGGAGCAGTGGGCCCGGCTCATGCCGCTCACCCATGCGGCCTTCGAGAAGCACGGCCGGGTCGCCCCCTGACCTGGGGTGACAGGCATATGGGCGGCTTGCCTGGCATGTCTGGATTGCGGCTTTTCTAGCCGCTCCCTACGCTCGTGACACGGATTCCGGTGCTGCGTGAACCCCCGAGCATGCAGCACCGGAATCCCATCTTTGTGCCGCTCCGCGCGCCACACCTGTCCGAACCCTGGACCGGCCTGGGTACCGCCCCACCGCCTACGAGTAGTTTTGGACGCATGGCTCCGACCTCCACCCCCCAGACGCCGTTCGGCCGGGTCCTGACCGCGATGGTGACCCCGTTCACCGCTGACGGCGGGCTCGACCTCGACGGCGCCCAGCGCCTCGCCGCACACCTCGTCGACGCAGGCAACGACGGCCTCGTCCTCAACGGCACCACCGGTGAGTCCCCGACCACCAGCGACGCCGAGAAGGCCCGGCTGGTCCGCGCCGTCGTGGAAGCGGTGGGGGACCGCGCCCACGTGGTGGCCGGTGTCGGCACCAACGACACGCACCACAGCGCCGACCTCGCCCGCCAGGCCGAGGCGGCCGGGGCCCACGGTCTGCTGGTCGTCACGCCGTACTACAGCAAGCCCCCGCAGGAGGGCCTGTACCGGCACACCACGCACATCGCGGACGCCACCGGCCTGCCGGTCATGCTCTACGACATTCCCGGCCGCAGCGGTGTGGCGCTGAGCCACGAGACGCTGGTCCGGCTCGGCGAGCACCCGCGGATCGTCGCCAACAAGGACGCCAAGGGCGACCTCGGCGCCGCCGCCTGGGCCATCGCCCGCTCCGACCTGGCGTGGTACTCCGGCGACGACATCCTCAACCTGCCGCTGCTCTCGGTCGGCGCCGTCGGTGTGGTCAGCGTGGTCGGGCACGTGGTCGCCGCGGAGCTGCGCAGCATGGTCGACGCCTACCTGGGCGGGGATGTGGCCAAGGCCACGGCGATCCACCAGAGCCTGCTGCCGGTCTTCAGCGGTATGTTCCGCACGCAGGGTGTCATCCTCACCAAGGCGGCCCTGGAGCTGCAGGGCCGGCCCGCCGGCCCGCTCCGGCTGCCGCTGGTCGGCGCGACTTCCGAGGAGATCGCGCAATTGAAGAAGGATCTCGCCGCCGGCGGGGTACACCTGTAACAGACAAGACGTGCGCGCCCCGGCTCGCCGGACCTCCCAGGAGGGCCGCCGCTGGACCGGAACGAAGGCGTGAGAGTACTTACCCAGTAGGAAACCGACACTGAGTACGCACGCCATATGTCTCTCGGGGAGGACCCCAGGCATATGGCGTGCGTCGTGAGGAGAGTCTTTTGAGCCACCCGCATCCCGAACTCGGCGCGCCCCCGGCCCTCAAGGAGGGCGCCCTGCGCATCACTCCGCTCGGCGGCCTCGGCGAGATCGGCCGCAACATGACGGTCCTCGAATTCGGGGACCGCATTCTCATCGTCGACTGCGGCGTCCTCTTCCCCGAGGACGAGCAGCCCGGCGTCGACCTGATCCTCCCGGACTTCAGCTACATCCGGGGCCGGCTCGACAAGATCGACGGCATCGTGCTGACCCACGGGCACGAGGACCACATCGGTGCCGTCCCGTTCCTGCTCCGGGAGAACCCGGACATCCCGCTGATCGGGTCGAAGCTCACCCTGGCGCTGATCGAGGCCAAGCTCGCCGAGCACCGCATCCACCCGTACGTGCTGGAGGTGAAGGAGGGCGACCGCGAGCGGATCGGCCCCTTCGACTGCCAGTTCATCGCGGTCAACCACTCCATCCCGGACGCGCTGGCCGTCGCCGTGCGCACGCCCGCCGGCATGGTGGTCGCCACCGGTGACTTCAAGATGGACCAGCTGCCGCTCGACGGCCGCCTCACCGACCTCCCGGCCTTCGCCAAGCTGGCCGAGGAGGGCATGGACCTGCTGCTGGTGGACTCCACCAACGCCGAGGTCCCCGGCTTCATCCCGCACGAGCGGGACATCTCGGCCGCGCTGCGGAACGTCTTCGCCAACGCCGACAAGCGCATCATCGTCGCCTCCTTCGCCAGCCACGTGCACCGCATCCAGCAGGTGCTGGACGCCGCGCACGAGTACAAGCGCAAGGTCGCCTTCGTCGGCCGCTCGATGGTCCGCAACATGGGCATCGCCCGCGACCTCGGCTACCTGAAGGTCCCCGGCAACCTGGTCGTCGACGTCAAGCAGCTGGACGACCTCCCGGACAAGGAGGTCGTGCTGATCTGCACCGGTTCGCAGGGCGAGCCGATGGCGGCGCTGTCCCGGATGGCCAACCGCGACCACCAGATCCGCATCGTCGAGGGCGACACCGTCATCCTGGCCTCGTCGCTGATCCCCGGCAACGAGAACGCCGTGTACCGGGTGATCAACGGCCTGACCCGCTGGGGCGCCAAGGTCGTGCACAAGGGCAACGCCAAGGTGCACGTCTCGGGCCACGCCTCGGCCGGCGAGCTGCTGTACTTCTTCAACATCTGCAAGCCGCGCAACCTGATGCCGGTGCACGGCGAATGGCGCCACCTGCGCGCCGCCGCCGACCTGGGCATCGCGACGGGCATCCCGAAGCACCGCACGGTCATCGCGGAGGACGGCGTCTGCGTCGACCTGGAGAACGGCGTCGCCCGCATCGTGGGCAAGGTGCAGGCCGGCTACGTCTACGTCGACGGTTCGTCCGTCGGCGACATCACCGAGGCGTCCCTGAAGGACCGCCGGATCCTCGGCGAGGAGGGCTTCATCTCGGTCTTCGTGGTGGTCGACTCCACCAACGGGAAGATCGTGGGCGGTCCGACCATCCAGGCCCGCGGTTCCGGCATCGACGACAAGGCGTTCGCCCCGGTGGCGGCCAAGCTCCAGGAGGCACTGGACCGCTCGGCGGGCGACGGCGTCCTGGAGATCCGCCAGGTCCAGCAGCTCGTGCGCCGGACCATGGGCAAGTGGGTGGCGGACAACTACCGCCGCCGGCCGATGATCCTGCCGGTCGTCGTCGAGGTCTGAGCCTCCCCACGGCCAGTTTGACGTGGGGCGACCCGGTGCGTAGTGTTCTCCGGGTTGCCCCACGGGACGGCCTGCCGGAAGTTCTCGAACGAAATTCGAGAACAAAAGGCGGAAAACGGCCCGAGAAACTCTGCTAGAGTTCGGGAGCGCCGAAAGGCGAAAGCCGATCAGGTAAATGAAACTCCGGAAAACGGAGCGGAAAACATCTGATAAGCTGGAAACACGAAAGAACGAAGCGCCCGGAGGGCCCGCTGGAAGGCGGTCCGAAGGAAGTGTCCGTTCCTTGAGAACTCAACAGCGTGCCA